>JAXDAO010000135.1:0-3721 GCA_034679745.1 Bathyarchaeia archaeon | reverse complement strand
CCTAAGCGCATTGCACGACGTTGACGGTTTTATTTTGAAGAGCAAATCGCCCAGTAGCGCTTTCAAAGACGCAAGGATTTACCCAAGTGAAGGCAAAGTTGCTTCTCTAGGGCGGGGACCAGGATTTTTTGGACGTGCAGTTTTGGATAAATTCCCAAACAAAGCAATAGAAGATGAATCTCGACTTCTCAACGAACGTATCAGACAGCATTTCTTAACAAAAATCTTCACTCTTGCTGATTTTAGAGAGACCAAAAAAACGGGTTCAGGCGATAGCCTCGTTTCTTTTCAAGCTAGAAACAAGTTGCTATTCACGGCCTATAATCAGAATCAACTTCACATCATGGGGCGACTTGTGGCAGAAAGAAAACAGAAATCATTCAAAGAATTAGTCGTCGAATACGAAACCCACCTCTATGAGACCCTTAAAAAACCACCCCGCATTGGCTCAAACTATAACGTTCTAACCAAAGCAGCGGGCTATTTCACAAGTAAACTGTCTAACAAAGAAAAATCATTCTTTTTAGACCTCGCCCAAAAATACAAAATAGGCAAAGCTCCCCTTAGTGCCCCTTTGAACGTGCTAAAATCATGGATAATAAGATTTGACGAAGGATACCTCGAAGAACAAACCTTTTTTGAACCTTTCCCAGAAGGTCTGATGCCCGTTGTTAACTCTAAAGGCAACGACGACAAAGACTACTGGACATAGAAGCGGAGCATGCGTTAGGTTAATGCGTTAACTCTATCTATGTATTTAGTCATGTCGAATTTTCTTTCCAACCCTTTATCGTTCATGAAGCGTACATTCCCAAAAATCGCCCTTTTTGTCCATGGACGGTCATGTTTTCCAAAGCACCAAGCTACGCCTGTGTAGCCGTTTGGATCTCTACCGTCTAATTCGTATTTATTGTTAAGATAAATAGCCCAATTGAAGGCGTCATGGGGGCTTTGGGTCCACTCAATTATTTTCTTGCCCCAGTACATTCTCATGTACCCATTCATTTTTCCTGTTTTCACCATCTCTCTTTGGGCTGCATTCCAGTATTTGTCGTGAGTTTGCCCGTTTTCCAGTTGTTCAAGACTATAATTGTACGCTCGTGTGTCTTGTGCGTGTTCAGATAGTGTTTTTTTAGCCCAGTCAGGTAGGCCAAGGAAAGAGTCGTAATTCACGTTATAATAAACAAAGTTAATCGACAGTTCTCTACGAACTATCAACTGTTCCAGAAATCTATGTTTCTCTGAATACTTGGACCTTAGGATTTTCAGGGCAGCAAATGTTGGTGAAATTTGTCCGAAATGCAAGTAAGGGCTCAAATTGGAGGCAACATCATTCTCTGGGTTATTGCCTGTTTCTTCGTACTCTTCTATCCCTTTCTGGAAAAAGGTCTCAAATGCCTTCTTGGCTTGACTTGTTCCACCTGCAAAATATCTAGATCTATTCACTGTTTTGTCAGTTTTTATGTGGGAAAGTGTTTTCTGGAAATCATTGATATCTATTGAATCTATTTCTAAATTAATTGAAGATTTAATAGGAGTAACATGTGCCGGTAGATCAAGGAAATAGTTAAGCTTAGCCAACAATTTAGGCCTCAAGGTTGCAGCGGCGTATTCTTCTTTTTGTGAAGCTTCTTCAACGGGTACAATTACGTTATCTTCAACTTGAATTAGAGGGACTGAAATATTTTCAGCCGCAATTTTATACCAACTTTTATTGGCTCTCAAATACCCGCGGTCAACTATTATCAGAGAAGCTTTCTTTGAGAGCGCAACTAAATTTTCTGTAGGTGAACCGACTTTAACTACAAATTTAATATTCATGCTTGAAAGTTCAGAGTAGACTTCCTGTAGCCCTTCAAGCATAAACCAATAGTGCCGATAATTTGCTTCAGGAAACTCTTCGGTTAACCCAAAATAGACGACAACGGGTAAATACGCCTTATTAGCTAATTCGATTGCATAACTCAACGCCCAGTTGTTCTCTACTCTATGAGCTGATTGCATCCAATAAAGAATAAACTCTCCGTTTCTGCTCTTTTTGTCGTTTAATGATTTAATTCTTTTTTCTAATATTTTTTCATCTTTCCAACTAGGGTGATTTCAACCCTTTTTTTGATGTTATTTTGTCCAGTTTTACTATTAAGATTTCTTTATCCGCACTTAGCGTTGACCAACCATCTTTACCGTTAAAACCATGGGCATACAAGAAGTGCGGAGATAGCTTTGCTTTGCCTATTTCAGAAATTTTATCTATTGCTTTTTTTCTTTCTGCCTTGTCTTGCACTAATTTTAAGGTGCCTTTTAGAATTACAAATGCATATTCACTAAAATCGGGTTTATAATTTTCAATTTCAACGCAAACCTGTTTGCCTTCTTTTAGAAATCCGATTTTGTTACCATAGTCTGTAAAGTGAAAGTACAAATGATTATCTACAAAGACATATTGAAAAGGAGAGATGTAGGGACCATCTTCACCAATGAAGGCTATTCTGCATAGGAATTGTTGGTTTATTACTTGATTAATTTCGCTTTTGCTCATCGAAGGCAACTTGATAGGCCCCATTTTTTCTCCACCTTGTGATTAATTTTGATTTTTCTTCTATTCTATAAATACACATAATCGATTTGCTTTATCAAGTTACCCTTATAGCTAGGCACTATAATTTACCAAAACAATAAGTGCTCAAAGTAGGGGAATTAGCTACTTTTGTGGGCGTCCTACCAGACTAAGATAGATTGTGCTTTCTTCTTGACCATCGACACCTACAATTTCGTTTACCTCATCATCATAGATGGCTCCAACCTGACATGAACCTAAACCAATCGCGGTAGCTGCTAATGCAAGATTTTGGGCTATGTGCCCTGAATCTAAATAGATATACCTGTAAGCGCGTTGCTTATACTTCCATTTTGAGAGCTCAAAAATTGCTGTCCAAATGAAAATTACTGGTGCATCTAAACACATTCTTTGCTCTAAAGCAGCATGAGCAAGATTTACACTGAAATTTCCCTGTTTTAATTCTTCAAGCGCATGCAACTTTATATTGTAATGATATACCCCTTCACTTAACCCTGCAACGTTGTTAACTATAAGGTAAGTCTCGATAGGATAGAGTGCACCTGCAGACGGGGCGACCCTAAAATCTCTGTTAAATGAACTTTGCCGAATACCAGTTGACGCCCAGAGTAGAAAAGCCAAATCACTTAAGCTACATGGCTCAGAAGAATAACTTCTAATGCTTTTGCGGTTTTTTAAAACTTCGACTAAATTTAGAGAATTGCCGGGAAATTGGTCTGTGAGTGGAATGAGTTTGTTTTCTGGATAATTTTTGTAAATTATCGGTTTTTTTGACCAATCTAATGGGCTCCACTTTTGTCCTCGTTTGTATTTAGTTAATCTCTGAAAATCGTTGCCTATATTATCAGACAAAAACGCCACCGAAATATAGCAACTCGCGCCTGATATATTTACATATGCGCATCTTGTACTTTGGCAGTTAAAATTTTGCTAGAAAGGAAAAACTGTGGCTGCGATCCAAGCAAGTAGTAGTGTATTAAAAATTGTTCCCACACCAAAATTCTGAGTTCGCTTATAGAAATAAAGGCTGCAAAATGTTGTTATCGTAAAAATCGGTACCATTAACCACAAGAACTCAATTAAGAACCCCGCAAAACTGGGAAAAATCCAAAAACCACAGAGTATCTTTGGCAAAAAGTTAAG
>JAXDAO010000134.1:0-7469 GCA_034679745.1 Bathyarchaeia archaeon | reverse complement strand
ATCGCTGCGCCAGATAAACCACCTTTAATGTTATTGAGAATTGGCATCATAGTTTCAGTGTCAATCGCAATCGCTTTTAACGTGTTAACAGCTGTCAAGGCATCAGCTCCTGCCTTGACCGCGGTTTGCGCAAGAACACTAATGTCTGCCACGTTTGGAGATAACTTTACAATCAAGGGCTTGTTTATCGTCGCCTTGACTTTCTGGACAACTTCGGAGAGTAACTTGGGATTTTGACCAATCTCTGCGCCAGTTTGCTTCACATGGGGGCAAGAAACGTTAAGCTCTATAGCATCTGCACCAGCTCCCGTTGCTTTTTTGGCGACTGTGGCGTAATCGTCTGCAGAGTATCCAAAGACACTTACAATCACTGGTGCACGTAGTAAAGTCTTTGAAAACTTGATTTCTTCTGCGTAAACTTCTATGCCGGGATTCGGTAGCCCCATTGCATTAATTAAACCTCCTTCTGCTTGCACTACAGTTGGATTTGCGTAGCCCATACGAGGTTCAGTGCCGACCGATTTGGTGATGACTGCTCCGGCGCCAGCTTTAAGGATTCGGTTCATTGATTCTGCGGAGTACCCCATGATGCCTGAAGCTAGTATTGTGGGGTTTGGCAGTTTTAGACTTGCAAGGTTTATGCTTAACGGATTCTTTTCCAATACGAATCACCGTTTTAAAATAGTTTATTGCGAGTAGTAAGATAAAGCTTCTTTAGAGATTAAAAAATTGACTTAGACTTTTTCTGCGTATGTTGTGCTTAGGCTGATGAACTTGTGAAAAAAGAAGGTGGGTTAAGCCCAGTTTTTAGGGCTTATTTCTTCTTTTTACCCTTTTTTGCTCCTTTTTTGGCTGCTTTAGCCACTATTATAACCTCAGATTACTTTATCGGCAAGATTTGTATTTAAAATTTACTAATGCCTAAATTGGCTGTCGCTAAAAACTAAATCGTTAAAAAACAATCGCTATTACGGAAATAAGCCTAAAAGATAGGCTTAATTATCTGGGAATTTTGGTTAAATTTGTAAGTGTACACTTTTTACATAAACATGTTAAAAAACTACTATCAGCCCAGTTTCCATATTTGGCAACAAAATAATAAAAAAATTGTTTTCCCCAAAAAAAGGGGTTGTTTTATGCTTCTTCCTCTGGTAATCCGATCTTACGCAAGTAATCCTTAGCAAACCGAGGGTTGTAAGCAAGTAACTCTTTGCTTCTTAGCAATCTGCGCTCTAATCGATCCAAAGCTACTTTAAATGTGGGTTCTACACCCCAGCCTTCGCTGGCTGCAAAGAAGCTTCCTCTGGCGGTTCGAAACTGCAACCGACAGTGAATCATGGGTGTCCCCCGCATATTCGTTCCGCGATGGCTTTTCACATACACGAACAATGAACCCAATTGGAATGCTTCTTGAAAACGATGAGAAAATGAGTCAAACTCTGTCATCATAAACTCCTGTTGCTCCGGGCTGATATCAACATCTTTGACTCCAAACTGCACTGTGAATCGTCGCTCAGCAGTTTCCATTTGACTGATAGGTTCTAAAAAGTCAAGTTTAGTAACTACACCAACCAAACGTTCTCCATCAACCACGCACAAGCAAGAAATATTATGATTATGCATTTGTTTTTCACAATCTTTCAGGGTCTTCTTTGGGTCAACTGTAATAACTGGGCTGCTCATTATACCACGTGCGGCAACGCCTAAGGTGTCAATCTGTTCTCCAGCAACATCCTTGTTACCCATTCGTTTTGGAGGAAAATACACGCTTTGAAGAATATCTTGAATGCTAACCAAACCAGCAAGTTTGCCCTTATCAATTATTGGCACATGTGAAATCCCGAATTCTCTCATCAAACCTAAAACGGCGCCGACGCTACGGTTGGCTTCCATTGTATGAGGTGCACGTGTCATTATAGCTTCCACGGGATTGCTACCCCATTCACCACCTACAACAGCATGGATAATTGCTTCATCGGTGACGAATCCTAAGATTTTATCTTTTTCAAAAACTGGTAACTGTCGAATGCCACTTCCGATCATCAATTTTGCTGCGCGACTAAGAGAATCGCCTAACCCTGCTTCAGGAGCAACAACCATTAAACTCTTAACCTTGGTTCTGCTCAAATCTAGCCGTGTTCTTAGAATCGCTCTCCGGCTGACCATTCCCACATAACGCCCTTTATCATCTAAAACGCCCAAAACGGGGGGCAATCCTTTCTTGAATCCCTCTAAGCATCTTGAAGCACTATCATTCTCCAAAACGGTGTTGAATTTTTCAGAATAGATATCTTTAACAGTAGTTGACAATGCCATTAAGAATCACTGCAAACCTATAGAGTGCCGTGGAATTTAAACATTAAACGCCTAAGAATACCCATAAATAATGTCAACGAAATCGTTGTTGTTACCGAATTTTTAGGCAAGTAAAAACTGTCACGTAGAATAAGGGTATCAGGTGGTAAGCAATCATTTAAAGTGCCTATGTAAATTAACTGTACAATAAAAGATACTCTTCTAAAAATGGGTCATCTTGTTTCTGCGATTTTTGTGAAAATCAAGTTATTTGATTGTGTTATTACAAGTAATCTATAACCTATACCCTTAAAAGCTAAGAGATATGATTGTCTGAGTCAAAAAGAGGCGAACTAGCTCTGTTTGCTGTTGGACACATGGCGATCGCTTACCTACTAGGTAAGGGCTCATCAAAGGCTTTGCGCACAAAACTAAACATACCTATACTCCTAGTTCTCTCTATACTGCCTGACATAGACATAATCTATGATTACTTAATTGGTGCAGAAATCCACAGGGGACCAACCCATTCTCTTCTTTTTGCTATAGTCATATTTACTCCATTTTTTATCTATTATCGTAAGAAGGCAATTCCCTACTTCCTTTCATTGATTTCCCACTCGTTGCTAGCTGATTTCTTTATTGGTGGCCAACTTAGACTATTTTGGCCAATAACTAACGTAAAGTTTGGTCTACACGAAGCCGGTTTCCTGTTTATTGACATATTTGACAACACTAACACCATTATAGAGTTGTCTTTATTCGTTATAGCTACAGTTGTGCTATACAAGAGCAAAGATTGGAAGATCTTTTTTGCTGCGAGAAAGTCAAACTTGGTGCTCATAATCCCTATTACGACAGTGTTGTTGCCTAGCACAATCGGTTATCCATTCAGGAAATCGCTACTCATAACTGCACCAATATTAGCATTAGCACACTTGTTTTATCTAGTGCTGTTTAGCATTGCGCTTTTGGTCACACTTGTTTATCTGTATAAAAAATGGTTTGAGCCCAAAAATAATCCAAAAACAATGTCCAAGTAGTGGGTATTAGCAATTAACCGGCAAAATTTTGTTAAGTTCCTTTTCGTTTGAGCATGTTTTCAAGGATTGGTTTTAGCTTTGCGTTTTCTGCTTGTATCTTTTCTTTCCCTAATGATTTTCTTTGAGTATCGATTTCTTTGATTAATTCAGAATAATGGATGCCTTCCGCCGCTGAAACGTACTCCACTCGGAACCGCTCAGGACTCATACCGAGTTTGGTGAGTGTGCCTTTAAGAGCGTCAGTACGTTTTTTCATCTTATAGTTTCCATCTATATAGTGGCAGTCATATGGTAAGTGACAAGCTCCAATTAGAACCATACCCGCATCCAATCGGAGTGCTTCAAGGATAAATTCTTTGGCTACTCTTCCGCTGCACATGACTCTGATGGCTCGTACGCTTGCGGGGTACTCGCATCGGCTGATGCCTGCTAGGTCTGCACCTGCATAGCTGCACCAGTTGCATAGGATGGCGAGAATTTTATCTTCAGGATTATTTTCCAGTGCCGCTCTTATTTGTGCCATGACCTGTGCATCGGTGAAATGCATCTGGGTGATAGCCTGGGCTGGGCATTCGGCTACGCATGTACCGCATCCGTGACAGCTGGCGGTGATTATGCTGGCTGGTTGTCCTTTTTCTTGATGGATGGCTCCATATGGACATTTATCGACGCAGATACCGCAGCGTTTACATTTGTCCTCATCTACGATGCTAATTATTGGCTCGATTTTCCATTTTGGTTTGCTTATGACTGTGGCTGCTCTGGATGCTGCGCCGCTTCCCTGCGAGACACAATAGGGAATATCTTTGAGTCCCGCGCATGCTCCTGCAAAAAAGATACCGTCGGTTGGGGCGTCGAGCGGTTTGAGTTTGGGGTGAGCTTCCATGAAAAATCCGTCTGCGTCCCGGCTAAGGTTGAGTATGCGGGCAATTTCTTCTGAGTCCTTTTTTGGCACTGAGGCAGTGGCAAGCACAACCATGTCTGCTTCGACTTCGATGGGTTGTCCTAGTAGAGAATCTTCGCTGTATACCCTTAGATTATGTGTTTGGGGGTCTTCTTCGATTCTGCTGACTCTTCCTCGGATGAAGTTGACGCCTCTTTCTCGGGCGCGATCATAGAATTCTTCATAGCCTTTGCTGGGGCTTCGTATGTCAATGTAGAAAACATAGACTTCCAAGTCCTCCTTGTACTTTTCCTTCAACTGCACCACATGCTTCAGCGTGTACATACAGCAGAAGTTGCTGCAATAAGGGTAATGCTGTTTGTCCCTGCTTCCTACGCATTGAATAAATGCGATACGGCGGGGTTTTTGCCCGTCCGATTGGCGGATCACTTTGCCTCCAGTTGGACCCGCGGCTAAAATTAGTCGCTCGAACTCCATGCTGGTTAAAACATTTGGGTATTTGCCATACCCCAACAGTGGCATATCAAAAGGCAAGTAGATGTCAAAGCCAGTGGAAACGATGATTGCGCCCACGTCGATTTCGATTTCTTCGGGTTTCTGATCAAAGTCGATGGCCTCCCGTTCTCCACAAGCTTCAGTGCATTTGTAGCATTCAATGCAGTAATCCCTGTTGATACTATATATCAAGGGGACTGCTTGGTCAAATGGTACGCTAATTGCTTTTCGTGTGCCGAGATTCATATCCCACTCGTTAGGATACTCGATAGGACATGCGTCTCTGCATTCACCGCAGCCTGTGCACTTCTCTGGGATAACATAACGGGGATTCTTTCGAATTTTAACTTTGAAGTTACCTACATAGCCGTTGCAGCACACAAGTTCGCTGTTAGCAAATATCGTGATATTTGGGTGACGTGCGCAGTCAACCATTTTTGGTCCTTCGATGCATATACTACAGTCCAAAGTGGGGAAGGTTTTATCAAACGCCGCCATATGTCCGCCGATGCTCTGGCTGCTCTCAACCATATAAACTTTAAAACCCTGCTCTGCCAAATCTAATGCTGCGCTTATTCCGGCGATTCCCCCGCCGACGATAAGGGCTTTATCGGTCACTGGGACTTCTATTGTTTGTAGTGGTTGTAGTAATCGGACCTTTGCAACTGCCATTTTAACGGCGTCTTTAGCGCGTTCTGTTGCTGCTGCTGGATCACTTTGATGGCACCAAGACGAGAATTCCCTGATGTTTGCCATTTCATAAAGAAAACTATTAAGTCCCGCTTCGGCAACTGTTCTGCGAAAAGTGGCCTCATGCATTCTAGGGCTACAGGCAGCGATTACGACGCGATTTAATTTTTGCTGTTTAATGGCAGTGCGAATTTCTTCCTGTCCTGGGTCTGCGCATGAGTAGCGATTTTCTTTAACATACACAACATCTGGAATCGTTTTAGCGTATTCGGCGACTGCGTGGACATCCACTGTACCTGCGATGTTGAGTCCACAGTGGCAAACGAAGACTCCTATTCGAATTTCTTCTGGTTTACAAACGGTTTGTTTGCTCATTTTTTTTCTTCATTTCCTCTACAGTAAAGCGGTTCTCTACCAATTCGCGCCTTATTCGGGTTGCTTGCGCCTTGTACTCTTTGACTGCGTTTTCAGGACTCGTTAGTCGTTCAAGCGTTTTGTTCCAAGTGCCTGAGTGAATAGTTGTATGGTTCACTTTTGAACGAATTACCTTTAATGCTTCAGGTTGTGGGCAGACATTTATGCATGCACCACAATACGTGCATGTCTTGTCGGTAGCGAAAACCTTCCCATTCTCGCCTATTGTTAAGGTGCCCGGTATAGGGCAAATTTCAACGCAATCATGGCAATTCGGTGGGCATTTTTCTTGATTAATCGAGAGATTGCCTTCGAAGATTTTTTTGACAGCAATTACACCATGTGAGCATTTAGATTCACACACGCGGCAGGTTGGGCAATACTGTTTTTGAATGTCAACAGTAATCTGGACCCTTCTTTGTCCAAGCGGCGAGAGTTTAGACATGTCTTGGACGGGTTTGCCGTCATAGCCAACCTTTGATATCTTAATAAGTTGAAGTGGGCAAGCTGTTTCGCACTCCACGCAGGTCTTGTCGCATTTCCTTGTGTTCACCGTAATGTCCCTGATAAGTTGGGGATAGCTATCTTTAGCTAAGACCGTTAAATCATGTGTACCGTTTAGCGTGACCGTAATAGCGCCGTAGGGGCATGTTACATCGCAAATGCCGCAAAAATTGCATTTTGAGAGGTCGACATCCATTTTAGCTTTCTTTGCTGGTTCATTTTGACTTCTGAGTTGCTTTTGTGTTGTTATGGCTTGTTTTGGACATGCTAATGTGCATATTTGACACCCGACACAGCGTGTCTTATCCAAGGTTAACTTGTAATTCTTAACCTGCAAAATCCATTCTAAATCTAAAGTATCTGCCGCATCTTTCTTTAACTTTTTAAACGGCATTCAATTTTTCTCCCAGCGCTACTTTTCATACAGAGAACCATTCTCATTTGCCTTAGCGGAATTGTTTTACATGAATAGTCATTTTCGTTATAAATATTGTCTGCAAAAGAACTCTTTCCTACCGTATATCGACGGCGGAAGTAAGCTGTTAGTTATCTAACGCTTTTCAATGCGGTTTCAGATTTTCAGCATGCTATTGGAATCGATTTTTGGTAAATAGAGCCATCCCTATAGGTAACAAAGATTGCACCGCAACTTCCCTATAGAGATTTGGCGTTTTTCACGACCTTGTGGTCTCTTTTGGAAAGTCTTTTTAAAACAATTATTATTGTTATTGTTCTATGTCTTTGCATGCCCTCACAAGTACTCTGCGGTCTAAAAGGTTTTGGATTTGGCAAGTCCTCGGAGCCGTAATATATGCATTACCTGTAGTGGTCCGACTTGCAACAGGCAACGTTGTTCTGCCCATCTTGGGTCTTCTTGAAACGCCATGGGTTGACCACTATATACCGGGGAATTTGATTGAGAAGATTTTAGTTAACGCTTTTTTCCCTGGTGGAGCAGGTGCAGTGGCTGGCGAAATATTCTTTGGAACACTCTATTCTATGCGACCGGCTAGTCGACTGCTGAAGTATGGATGGCGTTTAAGCGGGGCACTATTATACACAGTAGCTTGGTCGCTGTTTCAATTCTGGGGTAACATGCAAAACATCTGGGGTTCATACGGCGG
>JAXDAO010000133.1:0-3134 GCA_034679745.1 Bathyarchaeia archaeon | reverse complement strand
CAACATTAGTTATGAGACGCATACCGAATTAACGGATAGGAGTCTAGCTGTCGCTGAAGCGTTCGGGCTGGGCGTAGATGAAGATCAGAAGTTCAAAGTTCTGGATGCGGAATTGAAGATTGGCCCGCAAGATATTGTTTACGTGACTGGAGACAGCGGTTCAGGCAAAAGCGTGTTACTACGTGCAATCAGGAAGGATTTGGGCGACGAAGCCATTGACCTTTCAGAAGTTAGAATTGAAGCTGACAAGCCGTTAATCGAGACTGTGGGCGCCACGGTTGAGGAAGGATTTGACTTGCTGAGTAAGGTTGGGCTTAACGACGCGTTTCTTTTTCTGCGCACATACAGCCAACTCAGCGACGGGCAGAAGTACCGTTATCGGATTGCTAAGCTGATGGAGAGCGGTAAACAGTGGTGGCTTATGGACGAGTTTGCGGCTACTCTTGACCGTGACACTGCAAAGATTGTAGCGTTTAACCTTCAAAAGCTTGCACGACGAATGGGCAAAGCGGTTATCGCTGCAACTACACATGGAGACCTGTTTGAGGACCTAAACCCCAGCGTCCACGTGCACAAACGATTCGGAGAAGAAATCACCATCAACTATCACATTAACAAGCCTACCGAGGAATGCAGCCTAACCAAAGAAATGGTGATTGAAGGTGGTTATCTTTCGGATTGGCGGCGTTTAAGCGGGTTTCACTATCGCAGCCATAACACTGGAGCTACAAGAGAGATTTATCGCTTGAGACGAGGTGCTGAGCTCTGTGGAGTTATTGTGTATTGTTATCCGCCGCCGGCTTGCGCGGGGAGGCGTCTTGCTTTGCCTGGAAAGCTATCGATGAAAGGGCTGAATTTGGGTTTGAGCACGATCAGCCGTGTTGTGATTCATCCAAAATATAGAAGTATAGGGCTTGGCGCGAAATTGATACGGGAGACTCTACCTAGGGTTGGTACGCCTTGTGTTGAGATGATTGCGGTTATGGCAAAGTATAATCCGTTCGCTGAAAAGGCAGGGATGAAAAAGATACTAGAAAAGGAGCCGCTTGAAACAGCACGGCGGGTTGCCGAGGTTCTCTCTGGTTTAGGTTTTGATCTGAAGCTTTTGGGAAGCCAGAAACATGTTTTAGATAGGCTGCAGAACCTCAATCCTGAGCAGTTTGAAATGTTAAAGACGGCTTTTATCAAAAATGGGCATCCGCGTTTTAGGAGGGAGTTTGCAGCTAATCGTCATACTCCTTACGGTACCGCAAGAGCCTATGTAGAGGGCATTAGAGATGCCAGCAAAGAAAAAACAGCGAGACTTGTGAAAATTGTAGGGATGCTTATGCAGACAAAAGTCTATTTATTCTGGACTTGTGATATGGTCCGCTCTTGGGAAGTTTGAGCCATCATACTCATTCTATCATTGGCTTTTTCTGTGCGGACACCGATTAATACTCTTGCTCATGTTTAAAGACACATAGGTCGGAAAATTCGTCTGGTTTTAATTTTCGGAATTCCCTCTGCGGAATTTTAAGATAATACCACGGTGTATTGGTTAGATTGGATGCATACTCGCACCATAATTTGGCTGCCCTATCCTTGTGTGGCACGTCGGGGTCTTCCCGTCCTTTTGTCTCGATAAGATAATGGTCACCATTGTCTAGAACGGCAACGAAATCTGGTTCGTAGTATCTAAGATTTGCTACTGAGTCAGTGTATTCAATTGAGAATCCGAAACGAGCTGGAAGCTTGGAGAATTTTTTTACCTCTTTAGAGAGTTGGAGAAATTTTGCGAAATCAAGTTCGAACTCATTGTCGCATGGAACTCTATTGAAAATACATTTAGATGCTTTATAGGTTGGTCTTGAAAAAGCGAAGGGTTCTGTCTCTGAGAGTTTCCTTGGAGGTCCTGCTATTTCGGGTATACGTTCTTCCACAACAATCGCTCGGAGTGCCTTGACAAAAGTCTGGATGATAACATACTGACTGACGTTGCTGCTAATCGCTTTCAGAATTTTTGGGTCGTCAAGGTTAACTTTTTCTCCAAAAGCTCTTTCTTCCACAAAACTGCGTATCTTAGGCACCAAATAGGCGAATTGAGAAGGGAGTTTAAGTCTCTGCGCAATCTCTTTTGCATAATAAGATATTACTTCTTGGGCGGTTTGAGCTTGAGGTATTTTGTACTGACGTTCTATAAGCTTTTTGAGTGTGAGGAAGTCATATCCTTCATACTGGAATGTCTCAACCTCAGTATCGCCTTCTTTCTTTGGTAATCTTGGGCATTTTAGAGTCTTAACATTAAGAGACGCGATTTCTTCGGAAAGAGATTTCTTTCGAACAAGTATAGGACTCAAAGTAGAAATCTCGATATCTTTGTCTGCCTTTTCATGGTCAACAATGATTGTAACTATCTCGAGTTTCTCTTTGCCAAGCTCAAAGGTGTCAAACTTAACTCCTTCGTCCTTTTCTAAGTCTTCCACGAAATTGAGAAATGCTGTATTTCCAATAACGTCAAGCCTTTCTACATATTCACCCCTAAGGTCTCGAAACATAAGACGCAACCCTCGTCCGATTGTTTGCTCTGGGAGAATATTCGCTTTGGAAGTATACGGTCTAAGACCAACAACGACCGTAACGTTCTGAACATCCCATCCCTCACGAAGCATCAACACACTCACAATCGCATTTACGGGGCTAGTTTCGTAATCGACATCTCGTGCAACCTGCCTTGCTTTGTCTAAATCACGTTTTGAAACTTCACCTTTTTTGTCTGTATGAATAACTAGAAGTCGGTCTTCTCCGAAGTCTTTTGGATAATGTTTCTGAAGGTAGTCTCCGACATCATCAGCGTCGGCAGTGCTGTTCATCATTACAAACAATATAGGTTTTTTTTCCACTGGTTTTAGCTGCTCTCGATATTCCCGCCACCTCTCAACTCCAGCAGTTAAGTAAGCCTTGTACTTAGTACTGGCTATATCGGAACGGGCTTCGCGTATGCCCGAAGCTACACCTTTGAGTGGTCGCTTAACGATTCCATCGTGAATAGCTCGCTTCAGAGGATAATCATAAATCGTCCATGAAAATAGAGTTCCGTGACTGAATCTTGGAGTTGCAGAAAAATCAAGTTGAGCCCCCACTCCTCCTGAAAC
>JAXDAO010000132.1:0-2651 GCA_034679745.1 Bathyarchaeia archaeon | reverse complement strand
TGGGCGCCTTGCGCTTTCTCTTTCGCCCGTTTCCCACGCTCATAATACTCGTTGGCATTATCAAAAAGCGACTTACGTAACACTAAACTGAAATGGTAACCATCGATCCCTAAATTTAAAGCAAGATTTTTCCCATCAAACGACTCCACATAAGCCATCGGCACTTTACCCGTTTTTTTGGCAACCATAACCTGCGCGATGATATCCTTCCATTCATATCCCTGCTGATTCGCTTTAAGCAGTTGCTCTTGGAAAGTTTGCAGTTCGAGAAAGTGCGCATAGATGGTGTCGCCAATTTGTTTGTCTCTCTCTGTTCTCTTCTCGTCTTCAGCGATGGATTTCTCCTGTTCAGTTACAATGCGTTTGAGTCGTTGTGCTTCCTGCGATAGTTTATCTACCTCTATCGTTCCAGCTGCTTTTTCTGATGCGATTACATGCAAGAAGAACTCATCAAGTGCCGAGTTGAAGGAATTGAAAGCTTGTGCCTTACATCCCTCATAACGTTTAAGCTTGAATGGTACGACATCGAGGTAGCTGCCTTCTTCATCTTGGATAATGCTGGGCTCAAACTTGCCCTCCACCACGGGGTTGAGA
Source organism: Bathyarchaeia archaeon (assembly GCA_034679745.1). Lineage (GTDB taxonomy): Archaea > Thermoproteota > Bathyarchaeia > Bathyarchaeales > Bathycorpusculaceae > Bathycorpusculum. Next base: position 2,057 of record JAXDAO010000132.1, on the reverse strand, counting down.
AGGGTTTGAAGAGACTCAAAAACTGCTGCAGCTTCCTCTGCAGTTATGTCTTTGCAGGGCTTATTTTTTTCTACTTTGGCTCTCAGCAGAGTTTCTTCAGAATAGGCGCCTCCGATGCCTAAAAACCGCGCCAGCGTCTTCACGACTTCAGCGGTGCCTGCTGCGGTGAGGGCTTCTTGGAGTTCGGGTTGGGTTACTTTAAATGGGTTCTTGCCGATTGCTGGTGGCAGCTCCAACTTGACGCCTCTAAGGATGTCGCGATCCCGCATCTTTTTGAAGGCTAAGGCTTGGATGATGCTGTTTTGCGGGTTAGTTATTATGATGTTGCCTTCGCCGAAAAGTTCCACCACAAACTTGAGTAGTCCCGTCTTGGTTTCGAAGGTTATTGTTACAATTCTTTCAAACTCGTATTGCTCGATGCTACGGAGCCAGGAGTCGCGGAGGTACTTGCGTAGCATCATGCAAAACGGCGGCGGCTCGGCAGGGCTTTCCTCAGCATAGCTGGTGGAGTGAAGTCGTCTGCCTGCTTCTACTACTAGTCGAATGGGGGGCTTGTCGGTTTTGTGGAGTTTAAATATGATGGTCTTTTCTGTGAACTGGTAGATGTTATTCACCCTTGAATCAGGGATTGTGGTTTGGAGCTCTTTTATTGCAGCGGCTATGTCGAAGCTTGAGAACTCTTTTTTCTTCATTGGCATCCACCAGTCTGTGGCTATATTGTGTTGACTATAAATTAACCGTTTGCACCCCAAACCGCCTAAAACGCGCCGTAGAGTTATGGAAACGATTAATACTTAGGCATCTTTTTTAAGTAAGAACAAAATATTAGTCAAGCCAAGGATGAATATTTCGCATGACACCTGTCGTTCAGCTTTATTGGTTAAGAGTCTCGTTGGGTCTCGTTGCAGCAGTAGTTACTGCCGTTTTAGCCAAGTTTTTGTTTGCATCCACAACCGGCGATTTCACACCATTAATCAACAGCATAACAGTAGCCCTACTCGTCTATTTCGTATCATACTACGTACTGAAACCAATTTACAAGAACAAGATTGAGAAGCAGTCAAAAATTCTTAGCACGGGTATCGGCATGTACTTTTTTACTTGGATAGCCTTTTTCGTGCTTCTATACACTATATTACAAGTATATTTCCCTTGAAAAATAAAAAATTATTAATCCTCTTTGTCTTTTTGTGTTTGTTTCAAGAAATTAGCTATGGTAGCTTGGCTTTTGTCACTGCGCAAAGTCTCGATCTTTTGCTCCCCAGTTGATTTCCCATTTGGGGTTGCTGACGGGATATCCATGCGTGCTAGGATGCGCATGCAGTCTGCCCAGGCTGAGAAGTAGCCGCGGTCAAAGTCGCCGTGCAAGCCATTTCCCATATGGGTTAGGAATTCTTTTCTGTAAGCATTCAGTGATATTTTGTCGCTGAAATCTAGCTTTGAGAAGAACGCGTAATCATCCGCTGCACTGCTTTTGCGTGAAAGGTACATTCCATAGAGTGCACGGAAGTACCCTCTGTTCCACTCGGTTTTCTGCATTTTCTGTTTGACACGTTCTAACTCACGTTCAGCTTCGGTGAATTGTCTGCTGACCATGAGTTGAAAGTAACGGGTGACTATTGCATGTGCAATTGGCATGTTTAGCGTCCACGAGATTTGGTTGCTTTCTCTTCTTCAGAGACATCCTCTATTCCGTTTTCGGTGACTTTAAGGATTTCCTCTCCTTCAGGCAAATATGGGCTTGAAACTAGCCTGGCAATGCGTATTGGTCCATGAGATGCACGACGTAGGTAGACTCGGGTGTGGCTTGTGTGGCCGACGATGTTACCGCCGATGGGGTGTATTGCGTCGCCGAAGAATTGGTCTGGTTTTGCCATAACTTGGTTGGTTACTACAGCTACTGCGTTGAAAGCTCGGGCTAATGCGACGAGTTTATGCATGTGTTTGTTGAGTTTTTGTTGTCTTGATGCAAGCATTTCTCTGCCGATGTATTCGCTCCTAAAATGTGCGGTTAAGGAGTCGACGATTATTAGTTTGATGTTGTTTGCTTTGATTAT
>JAXDAO010000131.1:0-5209 GCA_034679745.1 Bathyarchaeia archaeon | reverse complement strand
AAAAACTTATTAACTTAAGTCTACAACATGGGTCTACCGGTGAGAGGTATGATTGTGGAGATTGTAAATATTGTAGCTGGGCTGGTGTTGGCTATGGGTATTCTGCCGAGTATACCTGCTGTTGGGAAAAGCTTAGTGAAGGTCGCGAAGTGGCTGGGTAGGTTCCAAACGATAATTGGTGTAATAGCCATAATCGTTGGGATACTGTATCTTTTTAGCTTGCAAGCGATCGTGGCGATCATTGCTGGGTTGATTTTGGCTATGGGCATTCTGACGAGCATACCTGCAATAGGCGGAAGCTTAGTGAAGGTCGCGAAGTGGCTGGGTGGATTCCAGACGATTATTGGCGTAATAGCTTTGATAATCGGGATACTGGGTTTGTTGGGATACTTAGTTTAATCCCTTTTTTTTATTTTTGTCGTTAGGCATTTAGAGGCGAGTCTGCTGCAAGGGTTTGAAGCAGTATCGTGACCACTGGGGCCATGGTTGCGCGTTGTCGCATGCACTGAAGTCTACTGTCAAGTCCATGCCTATGCGGAGCTGCGCAGTGCCTAAAATCATGCCGGGGAGTTTGGTGCCGTTTTCGAGCTGCACGATGCCTACGGCGTAGGGTGCCAGCTGTTGGAACTGCTGTGGGGCGACGTGGATGACTGTGTAGGTGAGTAGTTTGCCTTTGGTGGGGACTGGGGTCCACGTGAACTCTTGATGGAAGCAGTTGTCGCAGAGGGGTCTCGGCGGCAGGTGGATTTTTCCGCAGTGCTGGCATTTGCCTGCCATGAGTTTGCCCTGCGCGAGAAACTTGTAGAATTGTTCGATGGTGAAGGGTTCTGCTGCGGTCATTGCTGGTTGCTCCTGTAGATGTGTACGGTGGCGGTTGCGCCTGAGCCGCCGACGTTATGCGTCAAGCCCACTCGGGCGTTTTTGACTTGGCGCTGGTCCGCTTGCCCTGTTAGCTGCAGGTAGATTTCGTAGGCTTGCGCCGTGCCCGTTGCGCCGACAGGGTGCCCTTTCGCTTTTAAGCCGCCGCTGGTGTTGACGGGTAGGCGTTCGCCGAGGCGGGTTTCGCCGTTTTCCGCGAGCGCGCCACCTTCGCCTGCCCTGCAGAAGCCTAAGTCTTCGTAGGCGATTAGTTCGGCGATGGTGAAGCAGTCGTGGACTTCAGCCACGTCGATGTTTTCGGGTTTGGCGTGTGCCATCTGGTAGGCTTTTTGCGCTGCGATTTTCGCCGCTTGCAGGGAGGTGAGGGTTTGGCGTTCGTATAAGCCGATTGTGTCGCTGGCTTGTCCTGTGCCGATGATGTGGACGGGCTGGTCGGTGAAGCGCTTAGCCAAGTCGGGTTTGGTTAGTATTAGGCAGCTTGCGCCGTCCGTTATCAGCGAGCAATCAAACATTTTGAGTGGCGACGCCACAACGCGTGAGGCTAAGGCGGCTTCCACGGTTATCTCCTTCTGCATGTGCGCTTTCGGGTTGAGGGTTCCGTGGTGATGGTTTTTCACGGCTACCTGCGCCATCTGCGCTTCTGTTGTGCCATAACGGTGCATGTGCGCCGTCGCCATCAAAGCGTATAAGCCTGGGAAGGTGATGCCGTGCCACTGCTCGAACGGGTAGTCCGAAGCCATGGCAAGGTACTCGGTTACTTCCGCTGTTGTTCGGTGCGTCATTTTTTCGACGCCGCCTACCAAGACGGTGTCGGCTAAGCCTGAGAGCACCGCGTAGACGCCTGACTGCAACGCTGCGCCTGAGCTTGCGCATGCCGCCTCGGTTCGCGTGGCGGGTATGTTCAGGAGTCCTGTCCAGTCTGCGGCTGCTGCGCCCATGTGTCCCTGATGCTCATAAGCCTCGCCCATGTGACCTATAAACATGGCTTTTACGTCGCGTTTCGGCTCCAGCCGTGGGCAGCGGTCAAACGCTTCTTTGACGGCTTCGGCGAAAAGCTCCCGTGCGTATAAGCCTTCGCGTTTTCCGAATTTTGACAAGCCCGCGGTGACTATGGAAACAAGCGGCTTACCACCCAAACATGCAACACCTTCCACATATGCCCACTATTGTGTATAGATACACATTAAAAAACTATGCAACTCACACCCATTTCCTAAAACCTCTATTGCGCAATACAACTTAACGTTTGCACCAAAATCGATTTAAACATTATAGGATAATAATTGAAAGGAGACGGTTGCTTGTCTGAAATAGTTGTAACCTCTATAGTTCTAACTATTTTAGCTACTTTGGCTTCATATATTATTTCCACATTAAAAAGAGTATTAAAACGGACTAGACCCGCAAAAATTGCAGTAAAGAAAAAAGCATATGCCCTTCGTGAAAAGCCAAACTTTGATGATGCGCGGGAAAGTTTCAAGAAAGGAAAAATTAGCTTAGAAGAATATGAGGAGCATCTTGTTAACAAGATGTATTTTAGACGGAAAGTTTCCGAACCACCAAAAATTACAGATTCAATGAAGCGCCCCTACTACATAAGCTTAATTTTAATAATTCTTGTTTTCATAACTTTATTGGTATTCTACATGGGAGACGGAATGGAAGGCGCTAAAATTGCTTGGTCTTTTGGGGGTCCGCTAATGGGAGCAATATGTGGATTCTGGCTTAGTTCTAAAACTGAAAAGTACGACTAAAAAAATTAGGTCTTTCGGTTCAGTTAAGCATTTTTGCCTTTTTGTGAGCAGGATTGTTTTTGGAAGAGCCACTTTGGCGCCATTTCACGCTCAAATTGATTTCAAAACCACAAAAATTATGAGTTAGAATCTCCAAATTTATACAAGATTACACTGGTAAGTGAATCTATAGGCTGGAAGTGACGATGGAATCTAAACCCGAGTTATCCGATAGGGATTTTTTTAGACTTAAAGCGACATTGAGAGACATGTCAATGCCCCTTTTACAGTCCTTATCTGAAGAATATGGCGTTGAAATCCCTATCGACCCAATGGACATTTTTAACACTGTTGACGTTTTTGTTGACGGTCTTAGCTTAGAAAGCAGAAGGAAAATCCTTGATGAATATGGAGATGCTGGAAGAAAATCCACTTATCTTTATATATCAAAGAAAAAAACCCCAAAAATTCAAGACATTTATCCAAAAGCTAAAGCGTTACTGGGAATTAGAAATGAATCAGAACTTTGGGAATACCACCCTTATTATGATGATGTTCAAATCGACTACAAGAATAGGACTCTTAAAATTCGATTTCATTATCTCAAAGGTATAATTCTTACGTTAGATGATACTGGAAGGCAAAGAGAGCAACATTTGCAACATTCAGGAGTTGTTGTCTATAGACCTGAAAGCAGGATTCTCGAAATAAGGACACAGCATAAATCTATGGCGAACAAGATGGCTGTAAGGATTCCAGTATACTTAAACCTTGAACCCTTTATCACACTTAGTTTAATGGATGAAAAACTAATCAGATCATTTGTCGATTGGATAAGTTCTTTAAATAGCGCAATGATAGAACTCGCTATTAGTGATGTTGCAGGTTCTTTGAGAATTACAGCTAGAAAAGGCATGGACTTAAGAACGGCTGAAAAATTTAATCAAGAACTTAAAAGCGGTCGATTACGGGGAGGACACGTGACTATTGAACGCGACAACAACGGAATTAACTTTCGTATCTATTTTAGAGATTGCCACATAAAGTATACACTTTTCACCAGTGAAGAGGAAATTGCATATATTTTAGATGCGATAGAAAAAATATTAGAAGGCTACAAATTTGACCGACCCAATAAAATGCTCTCAGACTTCTTTGGAAAAAAAGATTGAAGATTTCATTTCTCAGGGCAAGAACAGATTTTACTTTCGTGAAATAGTGGAAGAAGCAAAGGTACCTGTAAATGAAGCGGAGGATTACTTGATTCCACTTTTAGGAGAAAACAAAATTGAGGGAAGTCTCGAATTACACTGCCCTGATTGCGGAGCTGACTTAGGGTCTTTCAAGAAATATGACCAAATTCCTATGGAAATAACATGCGAGATATGTGGTCATAGTTTTCCCAAGTCAGAAGATTATATGGAAATTGTGTTGGAGGTGAAGGGAGACTTTTTTCGTGACCGAACAGCCGCTTCGTGCAATTCAGAAAAGTCTCTCAAAGTATGAATTGAAGGAACTTTTGAAAGATGCAATTAATGAAGAGGATAATGTGAAGAAAGGTGAAAAATTCGAGTATTTCTTTGAGAGTTTAGTTCACCAACAAGAAGGGTTTAAGCTAATCAAGAAGCATTGCAGGTCGGAAGTGGGTGAAATCGACTATTTCTATCGAACTTCACTTTGTGACCATCCTCTGTGGAATAGGTATCCCTATTTATTTATTGAATGCAAAAATTGGAAGGAAAAAATTAGCTCAGAAAAAATGAACCATTACATCACTCTGTTGGAAGCAAAGAACTTTTTTCCAAGTTGTTGTGGAGTGTACATAACCACAAGTGCTTTCAGTCCGCCAGCAGTTAGAGCCGTTAAGGACGCAAGAAAAACAAAAAAATTGATGATAATTCTTGTTGGAAAAAAAGACTTATCCATAATTATACAGAAAGGTTTCCGAGATTTTCTTCAAGAAAAATGTGACCAAATCATTTCAAAGACGTGATGAGCAGGTTAATGAGGTTTTTGTTCTCTTACTATCTATAGTGAAACTGTTGCTTTTTTCATTAAAAATTGTTACATCTATATAGTTTGCTAATTTGTAAATTTGTGAATTGGTTAATTGGTGGATTTCGTTAGGGTTCTTTTTTGTAAACTTAAAAATACCTCTTTAACACTATAATATCAGAGGTGCAATAATGACAGAAATCACGGTCAAAGCTCCAAAAATAAGCCCTGAAGAATACGAAAAATACAGAGGCAAAACCGTCGCAATCTACAAAGGCAAAATAATAGCCGAAGGCACCAACTCGAACGAAGCACTGCAAAACGCTCTGCGAAAAAAGCCGAAACTGAAACCTGAACAGATAGAAATCTACTACATACAAATTGCGGATGAACTGATCCTTTGAAACGTTACATTTTCAAATACACGCCAGAACCAACAAGAACGGGAATAATTCACCGCCCCACAGCACGAATTTTCCTACAATCAACCAAAAATGAATGGTACGCCTTCAGAGTCTACATCGACTCAGGCGCAGACATGTCCCTTTTCACCAAAACCGACGCCAAACTCCTCGGATTAGACTTCTACAAAGGCGAATACC
>JAXDAO010000130.1:0-7537 GCA_034679745.1 Bathyarchaeia archaeon | reverse complement strand
AAGTAAAAGAAGCTCCACTAGTCATGACCATCCCATTATGTGTCGTTGCAGTTTTATCGATACTTATCGGTATATTCCCTGATGTAATCATGCGCATGTTGTCGTCAGTATTTTAGCGTTGATACCCCTGATAGTTGGAATGCAAATATTACTTTACAGAAGCTCTCAAAAGAATCGCTGAATTTCTATATATTTTAAATATGTTCTACTTCAGAAGCTTGCTGTACTAATGCATGCATGATATCTCTTTTAGAGATGATTCCTAGCATTTTCTTTGGATTTTCAGGATCTAGGACAATGATTCTTCCCGTTTCTAATTGGCTCATTTTCCTAAAGGCATCAAGAACGGTTTCTCCCGGATAGCAGATATCAACATTTTTTCGAGCGATACTACCAACAAGAGTGCTGCCTCTTAGACTCTTATCTACAGTTGATGCTTCTTCAATCGTCACAACACCGGAAAGTTCACCATTTTCTTCAACCACAGGATACCCTGCATGTGCCTTAGTAGCCATTATTTTTAGAAGGTTACAAACAGTCATGTTGCTTTGAACGGTGGTTATTTCCTTTGTCATAATATCTTCAACTTTAACAGTTGACATCAACTCAGTTTCTCTTATTACTCGTATTGGAACGTAGCTGTGACTCTTTTCTAATTTACTGCCTTCTATCAAGCCTGTAGTTCTCTTTTGAAGCGCTGCGATTATGACCCGCTCGAAAACTTCAGGTTCGTCTTGGATGTCTCGAGTGTTGATCACGCCTTTTTTGACGGCGGCGTTGAAGTAGTCTTCGCCTGCTTTTGTGCGAATTATGACAACAGACCAATCTTTAAGCGGGTAACCGCTTCCAACAGAGATGTCTGATACCTCAGCAGAATAGTCTATGCAGGTTTTGCAACTTGGCAAAATGTTTTGCTTAACCTCAGACATCGGTATCCCTATTACGCCTTTTTTGGTCTCAACAATTAGTTCTTTTGAAAGATGCATCTTTTCGATTTCTGAGGGAGGTATCTTGTATTCTCTTTCAATGTATTCTAAGAAAGGAGCAGAGGAGAAGGTTCCAAAACAAAATAAACCAATTATTACTTTTACTTTACCACTGATCATGTGTTTCCAGGCGTCTATTTTTCGAAGAGCAAGAACTTGGCACGGAAGACCTACAACAGCTATGTTTTTTCTATGATAATTAAGGACTGCATCGCCGTACGCTTTTATTACTGATGAGGGGAAGAATTTGCTGCCGCTTGATTTGTTAATTTCCTCCTGAAAAATAGCAACTTGAGACTTAGGTTTTATTGGGTTAGCGTCCTCAGTTTGGGTTACTACTGCGCTATCAAGAATTTTATCCTTGAGGCCTTCGGTTAATAGTGTGGTTACTACTGCGCCATCATGTGTTTGTTCTCTCTTTTTGGGGTCGTTTGATTGAGCAAGCAGGATCTTTCTGAAATATCCAACCGCTTCGCTTCTAACTGGTGCATCAGATAGTGGTTCAAGGCTTCTAAGCAAGAGAGCTTCTGAATGTGGACACACTTCATAACATATTGGACATAAATCGAGAATCTCTGAGCAATCAAAAAGCCTTGAAACGCCTTCATTATTTACTTTAAGGGCATGAGTGGGGCATGCGGCTTCACATGCGCCGCATTCAGTGCAAAAAGAGTTATCAATAATCTTAGCTTTTAGACCGTTATAGGCTATAAGCCTGATTTTCTCCAAAAATCTCCCTAAATACTAGTTCTCTCTAAATCCATTTAAGTGTTTTTAGGCGCTTCCTTCATAGGGGAAGCCACCTCAACTATCATTGGAAGTGCTTGAAAATTAAACACTGATGTTTGAAACTCTTATATATGCCAGTTGATAATTGCTCTGTTGAGTGTCATGGCTGAAGTTTGTTCAACGTGCGGACTACCTAAAGATTTATGCGTTTGTGGGGAAATCGAGAAAGAACAACAACGGATTCGCATACGCCTTGAAACCCGGAAATTTGGCAAAGCAACTACCATAATAGACGGTATGGATGACAAAAACCAGAATTTGCAGAGTGTTGCACAAAAACTAAAAACGTACTGTGCTTGTGGTGGAACACATAAAAACGGGCAAATCATGCTGCAAGGCGATCACCGCGATCGTGTCAAGGAATTTCTCATAAAGATTGGCTACCCAGAAGAAAACATCGAACTGCAATAATCCTCAAAGCCGCTAAATAGGTGTGCTTGCGCAGATGAAAAAAATAGCTGGGATCCGCGATTTTTTAAAGAACACTAAACACCGCAAACCTTCTATGATTTTTTGCCCAAGATGCACCAGTCCGAAAATTCGACTCAACAGTAGCTTAGATGTTTGGTTGACGCCTAAAACGTATTATTGCGAAGAATGTGGCTATCACGGAATCCTGGTTATGGAATTGGAACCTGAAAACGAAGAAATACAAAAAGGGAAAGAAGAAGAAACAAGTAAAAAAGATTTAGAAGAGAGCCCTTAATCGGGCAACTCTAGATTCAGTTGTTTTTTGAGTGTCTTGTAGCGGTTTCGCACTGTGACTTCAGTTACGCCTGCTGCTTCAGCGATGTCTTTTTGTGTCTTCTTTTCGTTATTTTGTAAGCAAGCAATGTAGAGGGCTGCTGCGGCTAAACCCATTGGATCTTTTCCTGCAGCGGCACGTTTGCGTCTTGCTTCTCTAAGAATGTTAATCGCTGCACCTTGTGTTTTTCCTGATATACCTGTTTTTTCAGCTATTTTTGATACATATGTTAATGGGTCAGCAATTGGCATGTGGACTTCAAGTTCTCTTAGTAGGAGTCTGTAGCATCTTGCGACGTCTTTCTTGTCGACTAAGCTAGCTTCGGCGATTTCTCTTAGTGTACGGGGTGTTCCGCTTCCGCGGCATGCTGCGTAAAGAGCTGCGGCTGCGATTGCTGCGATAGATCGTCCACGGACTAAGCCTTTGTCAAGTGCTTTGCGGTAGACGACGGCTGCTTTTTCTTTAATTGGCGGTGGGATGTAGACTTTATCTGATAATCGGTCAAGTTCAGCCATAGCTTGAGCTAGGTTGCGGTCAATTGATGAGTGGACACGGCTTCGTATTTGCCATTTTCTAAGGCGCCACATTTGGAGTCGTGTTGATAAAGGCAATTTTCTGCCAAACGCATCACGATCCACTTGGCTGATTGCTGTGGATAAGCCTTTGTCGTGAACTGAATAAGATGTAGGGACACCAACGCGGCTTCGGGATGCTTTCTCTTCTTGTGTAAATGCACGCCATTCAGGTCCTTTATCCATCATCTGCTCGTAGAGGACAAGACCACAGTCGCCGCAAACGGTTTCACCAGTATCATAATCGTGAACTAAGTTTCCGCCGCCACACTCAGGGCACTTCTCAACTTGTCGCTGAGGTGTTTTCGGTACTTCTTTTTTTATACTCAATCTCTATTCTACCTCATTTCAATCTGCGTAGAACCGTCACCATTAGGCCAATATGGCTAGAATTAGTACATTCGGCCCGCGCAAACTAAGCTGATGAACAGCTTACATATTTAAGCTTTGTGGTTTATTAAATCTATTGCACACGACATATTCTAAATAACTGACATGATCTAAACCTGTTTATGGGAAAAATCGTAAAAATGTGTAAAAGTGCGCTGAAAGAAACCTTTTTAATTCAACAGTTGACATAAAAACACAGGACCACGGCATATTTTTCCGCAAGGTATAATTTTCCAAAAAACTAGTATGACGCTCGGTGTACACTATTTAAAATGTTGAAGCAAGAGAGAAACTCCACAATACCCGTGCACTTGATCCGAACAGTAGCCATATTGGGAGTCCTTTTGCTTCATGCCGCCAACGATTTAACTATACAGCAGATTAACGATTTGGAAATATGGCGTTGGTGCATCGTTGATGTCTACCAAAGCATAGGAAGAATGGGTGTCCCTCTGTTTGTTATGCTGACAGGAGCACTTTTGCTTGCGCCATCAAAGAATGAAGAATTAGGTGTATTCTTTAAGAAGCGATTTGCCCGAATTGGATTGCCCTTTGTGTTTTGGGCTGTTGCATACTTCCTCTGGGACATCTATATTGAGAATCAGCAGGTTTCAACTAGTTTCTTTGTACAGGGTATTTTGACAGGTCCTTACTTCCAGTTCTGGTACCTCTACATGCTCATGGGCTTGTATTTGCTAACGCCCCTTTTGCGTTTAATGGTAGCCCAAGCATCTGAGAAACTTTTTCGCTACTTCATGGCGATATGGTTTGTAGGTGTCTCCTTAGTGCCCTTGATCACCACTTTTAGCTCGTATGATGTGAACCCTAACTTATTCGCACTACCCGGATACGTAGGCTACTTTGTCCTTGGAGCCTACCTTATTAATGTTAGAATTCGCCGCAAATACCTTGTAACTTTGCTATCTATAGGCATCGCTCTGACCGCCATAGGAACTTTTCAAGTATCTAGAACCATAGGCGGCGGAACCTCGTTCTACTTCCAGGAATACCTCAGTCCAACAATGATTCTAGCATCCATCTCCTTCTTCCTATTGCTTAACACCTTTAAGGCTCCTATCGAACAAGCACATGAAAAACCTTCACGGCGGAGAATGATAATGGCAGTCATCAGTGAGAATACACTGGGAATTTATCTTTTCCATATGATGATAATCTATACGCTACAAAACGGGCTTCTGGGCGTTACACTAAACGGCAACACAGTAAACTCCATAATTGGTATACCATTGATGGTAGCCATTGTCTTGCTATTGTGCCTTGCTGTTCTTGTTCCACTCAAGAAGGTGCCAGTTCTCAAAAGGTTAATCGGTTAACCAAAAATTATCACGTAGCTATGCAAGAACGCTTATTAAGCAAAAAGATGCCCTTTTACCTCTAACAATAAATAACGCCGCACGAAATTTGAATCGATGCAGCCCGTTGGTGTAGTGGTCAAGCATATCGGGCTTTGGACCCGACGACGAGAGTTCGAATCTCTCACGGGCTACTGGACTCTCTCGCTTGTTGACCAGAAGATAATCAAAACCTTCTGGTAACTAAAGCAAACAAATCAAAAAACCAGCGATCAAGGTGGGGTCACCGTAAAAACCAAGCGATTGTTCACTATGTCTGTTGTTCTGGTAATAATTATCCTAATAATCGCTTTTTGGTATTCACACGCCAATGCTCCAGAACCAACTCCAATTGTAACTCCAACGCCAACCGCTACACCAACCCCAACCTTAGAACCCACGCCAACAAGTAACCCAACAGCAACACCAAATTCTAGACTTACAGTAACCTATTCAGAAGTATCTAGAAATGAGACTATTATTGTATTACAGTTTAAGCTTGAACCTAACAGTTATGTGTTCCAAGTTAATGCCACGACATTTTATCTAATTGAGGACGATGTAACAATTTCAGTCAATACAAATAGTGTTGTAATAATTGGCACTCAATATTCAACTTTGTTCTTCCCAATCAGCAACTATGAAAGTACAGATTACCGATTGTCAAGTAACTTTCTACCATCAAATACTTTATGGATTAGGGAATGACTGAATGGTTTATCGCCACTTAGAAACCATCTGCCCAAAGATTAAATCGTTGACCTTTTTCCCCAGAGCTGCATACCAGCGCTGTCTATTGTTTGATATTCCTTTCTTAAAAAATAATAAATTCTGAAGACTATTACAGAGACTATCCAGACAAATAAAAGTAGTTGAACAGCAAATAAATTCGTGGTCAACTTCTCAATAGCTGAGAATCCACAGTAAGTGAGTTTCGCGCGCTCCTAAATTTTGAAAGAAGGTTTAAATTTCTACTTGAATAAAACATTATCATTAAATTGCATAAGTGATACATATGGCTGATTTGAAGGGTTGCCCATTTGGCCAAGACATAAAAAATGACTGTAAAAACTGCGATTACGGCGACAAAAACCACTTCGATGCTGCATCTGGACAATGTGTTAAACGCTAATAGCTCTTTTATTATTCATAATCTCTTTAGTTGTTGGCTGAGGTACAAGTGAGTTTACGCTCTCCGAATTATTTTCTTGATATTAAAAAACAATGAAAGTTCCTTTTTGACGTTTCTCTGCTTGAGCACAATAAGCTTTAGAAACCACAAGAATCTTATGAGAGCTCACAAACCCTATAATGCCGTGGAAAAAGATGCAGAAAGTATGGGAAGAACTAAAAAAAATCGAAGCAGAAGCAGAACGAATTCAAACTGACGCCCAAGACAAAGCCAAAAATATCACAATTCAAGCTCAAAAAGACGCTGAAAAACTTCTATCAAATAGTAGAACTTACGCTCAAGAAGAATCCCAAAAACTTTACAATAATGCAATCGCTGAAGCTAACAAGAGCCGGGGAGAAAAGTTGGAAGCAAATGAGAAAGTAGCTGAAAACCTCAAAGTCCAAGCAGAGAAGCGCATGGACAAAGCAGTGACAGCAGTCATAAACGCGGTGCTCGAGGAAACTCACGCTTGACTCAGACAACACGTTATGCGTCTGTTCTTCCAAGGATTGGAGCAGAAAGAAGCAAGCTCATCAGCGAAGCTAAACTTAAAACGCTAAGTGAAAGCAAAAACGTGGCTGAAGTAGTAGCCCAGCTTCGCGATTCAGAATATCAAGAGCAAATATCAAGATTAACTGTTCCAATTACAGGGCGCAAACTGGAACGAGCCTTCCAAGAAACCCTTATTGAAACATATCTTAAACTCATAAAATATTCACCAGAACAAGCCGTCAGATACCTCGACTTGTACTTGCAAAGATTTGAAGTAGAGAACGTCAAGACATTAATCAGAACAGCAAACTCAAAACTTTCACCTGAACAACGACTCTCACGGGTTTACCTATCAGTTGAAAAATACTACAAGAAAATTCCGTTAATGGAAGAAGCAGCCAAAGCTCCATCTATAGCTCAGGTCGTGCATGTTTTCAAGAACACAGATTACGGTGAAGCCTTAGGTACAGGGTTAAAGAGTTTTGAAGAAAGCGGTTCACCCAATTGCATAGACATATTTGTCGATACACTTTTCTATGAAAAATTCTACAACGCATATGAGAGTCTTCCAAAAAAAGAGAAACCACATGCAAACTTTTACGCAAGTACAGAAAATGATAGCTTTATTCTCCTAACTCTTCTAAGAGGCAAAAACCTCAACTATGACTCCAACTGGCTTCGGCTAGCAGTACCCCGAAACTACTTTAACCTCAGCAAAAAAGAGGTTGAAGCAATCGTGTCTGCAATTAATTTTGAAGCCGCATTCAAAATAGTTCAAGATAGTCACTACAGCAAATACTTTGAGCGTGCACAAACTCCAGAGGAAACACTTGCCAACGCAGAGAAAGCCTTCCAAAAAGCGGCGCTGCAATACGCTAGAAGTAACGTAATCAGGGAAATCTTCAATGTCGGTTCAACCCTTGGCTTTATCACACTAAAAAAGGCTGAAGTTCACAACATAACCGCTCTAAGCTTGGGTATAGAAGCACAAATGAAGCCTGAAGCGATCAGAAACCAACTTTTAACTTAAGCTTCCT
>JAXDAO010000129.1:0-4487 GCA_034679745.1 Bathyarchaeia archaeon | reverse complement strand
TAGGCTTGTGATGCTAAAGCTTCCGTAAGTCCGCATTTGAGTAGTATTTCATCGCCAACACCGACTGTTTGTGGAATAGCATCGGAAATTGCGTAGGTTTTCTGTGTAGCGGCTGCATTTGTTTGTTGTATAGGTATAGCTGCGATCATTGAAACTAAAAATGCAATAATAATTAAGTTGCCTAGTATTTTCCTGTTGTTCATTTTTTTTTCTTTTCCTTCTTATAGGTTTTTTAAGGAAAAGGCTCAGAGATTGCCGCCTCTTAGCCCTTGCCTGTAATTTAGCTTAAACGGATATTATCATTAATAAAATTTTGGGGAATATTCAACGTAGATATATCAAAATTTTGCAGGATTTATTTTAGAAGGACGTCAACATATCTCATGATATACTAAATAACAGTCTTGCTTTTGCATTTGATTCGAATGTCAACAGGTTATACAAAGAGGCGTCGAGCCAGTTTCCTAAAAGGCCAATTAATCTTTAATTTGAACTTAGTTTACAAACCTCAATGCGATATTTAAAAATAAAAAAAGGAGAGAAGACAGCTGATTTCTCTTGCGCTTATTAACGCTTTCTAAGCATAAGTATCGTCACTGCGAAATCAAGCGCATTCAGAATGTTTGCTGCAACTATCCAAAGTAGCAGTACTAGTCAACAAGAAGATAAAAGCCTCTAGAATATTATAAAGAAGTGAGTTATTGGTCAAATTATGTTATAAAATCCAAAAACTATTAGTTAATATTAGCTCAAGTTTACTTGATGGATGCATAGTTGTTAGAGCTCGCAATCTTCACAATACTATCCATAGTCTTTGAGTGCGGCATGGGCATAATATACGGCATAGGCGTAGGTTATGAGCCTATATTTGTTTTTCCAGCGGCCATACTCATAAATTTCCTGACAATAGTAGTCGCCGTGAGGGTAATAGACAGATTGATGGAATGGAAGAAAGGCGTCAGAGATTGGATTGAAAGAAGACTGTTTAGAGCAAGAAAATACATTGACAAGTACGGTTGGATTGGCATTATAATGGGAGTTTTTGTTCTTTCTCCATTACAATTAGCAATTCTTGGTAAAATGCTGGGGATGAAATCAAGCACGCTCTACCCTGCACTCTTAGGAGCCATCATAGTTGTAGCGACAGCGTTCTTAGGAATAGCTTTGGGAGTTTTCAAGGTTTTATTGGCATAGGGAAGTTATCTTTAAAGCGATCACGTTGAATCAGGGTATTTTGTAACTGCTTGGCAAAAGGAAATAGAAAGGGCAGCACTATGGAATGTAATGACGTTTTTACTCCTTTAGCCAACTTTTCTTATTCAGTTGTACTCCAACCATTGGCAGCTACCATTCGCTATATTATTGACAATCCAAGCCCAAGTTCCTTTGCTATTTGTGAAGTCTTTGCTGAAAACTTTTGTAATTTGAACCAAAGTCTACTGAAATCCTACTTTTAATACCGAATGGGAATAACAAGATTCCATGTCTGGGTTAGCTGAAGCTTCTATAGACAAGGGTTCAAGAAGGAAAGGAAAGTCTTGAACGTGGTTAAGTAGAATAGAAGCTTTCTCAGCCCCAGCATGGTCTATTTCTGATTTGAAACTAAAAAAGGGAGGGAAAATTGTTCCCATTGTTTTTCACTTTATGGCCGCTTTCTAAGCATTAGTATGATTATGAGGCCAATTATGACGATTGCAGCGATTATGGCTATGATTCCTGGAAGAATATACATGTCAGCTGCAGATTCTGGTGCATCTGTTGGTGCCGGTGTTGCTGCTGCTTCGTCAACGTATACTGCGGTTTGTGCGGATGAACCATAGTATGAACCTGAACCCATGAAGCTTGCTATTACTGTGTATGTGCCTGGTACTTCTGGAGTGAATGCCAGCTTGAATGCGCCGCTTGCGTCGCTTGTTGCTGTGCCTACAACGTAGTAGTTGCTGTTTGGATCTATCACGCTAAGGGTTACTTCAACGCCTGTTGCGTCTATTGGTTTCTGTTGGTTCATGTAGACATATTCCATCCAGTCTGCTTGGCTTGCGTCAGATACTGCTGGTACACCTGCGGGGAAGCGTGCGGCTTGTTCGGTTTGTTTTGTGCCAACTGATATGTCGATGACTTTGCCTTCCACTAGGACTTTGCTGCCTAAAGTTGAGACTTTTGGTGACGCGGTTACTGTGGTTTGGCTTGGGCCTTTGGCGATTGCGTAGAGTTGGTTGTCGTAGTAGTTGTAGTAGACTAGTGTTCCGTCTGCCAGAATTTGGGTGCTTAAACCTTGTCCGCCGGTTTGGCCTGACCAGGATAGCATCTTGTAGATTTCTTCGCCGGTAGTTGCGTTTATGCAGTAGATGCTGTAGCCTTTGTATAGTGGGCTGTTTGGTGAGTGTTCGTTGTTGAATGCATAAATTTTATCATCGCATATTGCTCCGATAAATAACGGCATTAGACCCCAACCTGTATCGAGGCCGCTGTATGTGTTGTTATATTTCCAAAGGGTGTTGCCGGTCTGTGTGTCAATGCAGAAGATTTCTCCGCCGAAGCCTTGTGTATAGATGTTTCCGTATGCTGTTACGCATCTTTGACCTGCGCCTGAGCCGCTGCTAAAGAATTGCATTGGGCGTATGGTCATGCTTGTTGACCACATTTTTTCTCCGTTAGTTAGGCTGTAGCCTTGATATTGCATATCTTCTGCTGTAGTTGTAGTCCAAACTCGGTTGACTGGGTCTAGTGGGCCTAGGTTCAGTGTCATGTTGCCGGATGGTGCGGTGTATGATTTCTTCCAGAGCAGACTGCCTTTGTTGCTGTCTTCTAGACTTAGTGCCCAAACTGTATAGGGGTTTACTGTACCTCTTAATGAAAGTACTCCTGGTGCTATAGATGGTGTTGTGCCTAGGATTATGTCTCCTGGTAGTATATACTGTATTGTTGGATTTTGTGTTGATAGTGCACCTGTTAAGTCCGAATTAATGGTTACGTTCCATGAGTATGCTTTGCTGGTGTCGATGTTCTTGCCGACCGGTCTATACTGTAGGTAGTTTGTACCTGTTCCTGGTAAGCCTGCAGGTACTGTATTTGCAAATGTCCAGTTCCAGAGTGCTAGCCAACCAGTCTTTGTGTTCGTGTTATAGTTGAGTATGTATTTGACGATTTCACCTTGGCTTGTGTATGCAAGTACACCGCCTGCTGGTACATTGGTAAGGTTGAATAACCATCTGCCTGTTAGTGAGTCGTAGGCTACCCATGTGGTACCGATTGCTTGGAATAAGTAGCCATTTGGTATAACACCGTGCTGGTTTGGTGATTCATAACAGTAGAGTTGGCCGAAGGTTGGGTTGATGTTATCGTTAGTCCAGAGGATTTCACCTGTGCGTAAATCTCTGCATGTATATGCGGCTGCGCCCGTAGCGCCTGTGCTGACTTGGTCGCTTAGTGGTTGCTTGTAGTAGAGTCTGCCGTTGATGATAAGAGCATTTTGGAATCTGCCTTCATATGAACCGCCTGAGTAGAATGTTGCCCCAGTTATACCTGTGTTTAGTCCGCCGACGATTCCTCCGTCTTCGTATGGAACGGTCCAGACAATGTGTGAACTATCTGGTCCTGTTCCGCTTTGTTGCCATAAGCTCATTCCACTTTGTTGGAATGTTCCTAATTGGTTGGCGCCTGGTGCATAGCCGGAGGCTGTGTTACCTAGCCAATGTGATCCCACTACATAAAAGTTGGAGTCTTCGCCGAATATTGGTCTTGTCCAGTATTCTGTAGGCAGAGGTGAGTCTGGGGTAGAAGCAATTGGGTCTGCTTGAACTGTTAGGTAAACTGTTGCATCACATCCAAGGAAAGTGACGCCAGTCCATGCTGCGTTTCCGCCTTCTTCTCTAGTCCATGTGTACGTTTGGTCGGGATATTCGAAGAGAATCTCGTAGGTTCCCTCTTGATCTGGTGTGAATGGTGTTGATTGAACACCTGTAGTGTCTGCTACTCTAGCCCAAGATTGTGTTGTTACTTTGCCGTCTGGTGCTGTAATAGTGAGTTTATAGTCGTGTCTTCTGATGTCGTTTGATTCTGATGAACTGGGCAGTGGTGTGTCAATCATCATTGCGATGTAGGTTGTTTGGCCTACTCCGACTGGATTAGGTTCTACGATGAGGTATGCGTATGAGGCCATTTCGCCTGATGTTTGTGCAGTAGATGCTGGTACTAAGATGAGAGTTGAGGTTAAGAATAGTGCTAATATGGTTGCGAGGGTTATAGCTTTTTTATTTTTATTATTCATTTTTCTTTCTCCTTAAATTTAGGGTTAATAAAATTGAATGTGTGCTATTAAGCCTCGCTCACCTATCGTTAGCACATAAAAGAGCTTATTGCATAATGCATTTTTTTTAATTTTTAACAGAAATATCTAAAGATAAATTAACGACACCACGATGATGTTAGCATATGTATGAAGCACCTCGTTTCGCAGTTGAGGTAATTTCAGCCATACTGTACTT
>JAXDAO010000128.1:0-8718 GCA_034679745.1 Bathyarchaeia archaeon | reverse complement strand
TAGTACATGTTATGCTGTTTCTGATCTTGAGTCTGGAAAAAAAGTTGTGATTGTATTCACAGGCGATACACTTTTTGTCGGTGATGTAGGGAGAACAGATTTTCTTGGAGCTGAAATGACTCCTGTTATGGCTGAAAAAATGTACGATAGTATCATGAATAAGTTAATACCGTTAGGTGAAGACGTTATTGTATGTCCCTCACATGGCGCGGGATCAGTTTGTGGTGCCAAAATACGACAAAGAGAAATAAGCACCATAGGAACCGAAAAAACAACGAACCCAATGTTAAAACTCGACAAAAAAGAGTTCGTTTCATACAAAGTTAATGAAAAAAATCAATCTCCACCTTACTTTAAACAAATGGAGAAATACAATCTTGAAGGCCCACCTGTTCTAGGTAATGTTCCCCACCCCAAGGCTCTATCGGCATCGGAATTCGCTGAAATTTCAAAGAATGCATACATTATCGACACTAGAAGTCCTGTGGCTTTCGGTGGCGCTCACATTGAGGGATCTTATAGTCTGACGCCTAGCAGACTTTCGAATATTGGATGGGTTGCAAATTATGAAAAGCCGATCCTACTTGTTGTTGAGAACCTTGAAGCATTAGATTTTGCAACTCGAAATCTATTTCGCTTGGGTTATGATAAAATTGAAGGCTACTTAACTGGCGGCTTAGAGGAGTGGTACAAAGAGGGCTTACCGCTATCTCGAGTAAATTTGATAAGCGTTATTGATCTCGAAAAGATGCTTTCTTCTAAAGAGGAATTATTGATAGTCGATGTCCGTCGAGAGGCAGAATGGATTGAAGGGCACATTGAAGGGTCTAAGCATATTTACCTTGGATCACTGAAAAACCGATTGGAGCAACTACCACGCGATATTCCATTAGTTGTCTTATGCAAAACAGGAAATAGATCTAGCTTCGGAGCAAGTGTTCTCTTGAAAGCCGATTTTAAACACGTATATAATTGCCTTGGTGGAACTGATGCCTGGATAAAATCTGGTTTCCCTTTAGTCAAGTAACAGAAAAGAGGAAACTATGTTAGAAAAAGTTTAAATTTCCGCAGGAGTGAGGCTTGAATATGTTTCCCAACGGGGTAGAACAGTATTTAATTGGTGGACTACTGATCGGCGCTGGTGTTGGGTTGATTTACCTATTAACTGGTCTGCATGCAACACAAAGCAGTTTCTTCACAACCACACTATCTTGGTTTTCCAAAAGAAAACATTTCCAAAAAACAAACAATATCGAAGAAAGACAATGGAGACTTTATCTAGCAATCGGGATGATTGTTGGGGCACTCATCTATACTTTAACGATTTCTCCAACAGGTTTTTGGACAACATCGGTCCAATATTGGAGACTCGCGCTAGGTGGCTTACTTGTTGGCTTCGGGACCAGATTATCACAAGGATGCACTTCTGGTCATGGCATAAGCGGTTTAGCTTCTCTGTCTAAAACGTCTCTTTGTGCTGTAGTTGTTTTTATTGGAATAGCAATTGTTACAGCTAATATTGTTCAACTAATCGGGGTTTTGCCATGATGAAGCGTAATCTCGTAGTTTTACTCGGAGGCATTTTGTTCGGTTTTGGTTTAGCTTATAGTGGCATGACAAAACAGGAAGTTGTTTTAAGTTTTCTTCAGCTGAAAGATTTGGGTCTGCTGCTGGTTTTAGGTGGCGCAGTAATTGTAGCTTTTTTTGCAGTAAACGTGTTTGCAAGATTTTTAAAGCAACCCCTTTTAGGTGGCAAGTTCAAACCGAGACGTTTGCCTATTTCACGTAATGTAATAATTGGAGCAATTATTTTTGGTGCAGGATGGGGTCTATCGGGTCAATGCCCCGGTTCAGCGCTAGCAAGTTTAGGAACAGGAAATTTAGCCATCTTAATAGGGTTGGCCGCAATGTTTATTGGCGCATACATATGGGGTCGAATAGACTCTTGAGGATGGCAGGGGCTGAAGATAAATAAGTCTTGAATTAGGGATTCTCTTTTTGATTATACCCTCTTTTCTAACTGCAGTTATCGATATAGTCTTCGGTATGGGCTTCGGACTGACTATGACTCCTGTTTTGCTGCTGATGGGTTATTCCCCACATCAGATTGTGCCAGCTTTATTGTTTAGTTCGTTGATTGGAAATCTAATTAGCCCTTTTTTTCATCATAAATATAAAAATGTGGATTTCAGCTTATGCAGCAAACATTTCAACATGTCAGTTTTAATTGGCGTACTCGGAGTGATAGGTGGTTTCATTGGCGCATCTATTTCTGTAGGTACATCCGATTTCTTTTTAGGATTATACATCGGCCTCTTGATAATGGGATTGGGGCTTTTTCTGTTATTTAATAGAAAGTTAAAAGCAAAATTCACATGGCTCAAATTGGCTTTTTCAGCTTTGTTTGGCGCTTTCAACAAAGGAATTAGTGGAAGCGGATTTGGCCCCGTAATCACAACCGGGATGATAATAATGGATGTTAATGAGAAGGCTGCCGTGTCGATACAGACGTTCGCTGAACTTTTTGTAAGTATAGCTGGTTTTCTGACTTTTTTATTATCTGGAAGCCAAATATCTTGGGAACTTTTGCTGCCTTTATCTGCTGGTGTTGTTTTTTCAGCCCCGCTTGCGGCATTTGTAGTTCATAAATTTGACAATCGTAAATTGAGGACCGCAATAGCTATAGTGATAATTGTTTTAGGTTTGCTAACGTTATTGAGTTTAGTTTAAATTAAGTTGGGAACACATATTCTGAGCTAATAAAAGTTAATTTTTTCGAATATTCTCAAGCTCAACTTTTTGACCCAAAATAGGCAAATACACAAAAACCTATACATTGGAGATCTCAAAAGATGAAGTAATCGATACCGATTTTTGTAGCATTCCGCCTACTGAGCAGTATTTTTCCTCTGAAAGCTTAATTGCTGTCTCCACTGCCTGTGGGCTAATCTTTTCCCCTTTCACTATGTATTTTAGGTGAATTTTTGTAAATACTCTTGGCGGAGGGTCTTCTCGTCTTTCTGCAGTAGCCTCAACAGAGTAAGCAGTAATTTTTTGTCTCTTCTTCCTTAGTATTGTTAAAACATGAAAACTACTACATGCAGCTAAACTTGCCAAGACGTTCTCCATAGGAGAAAGAGCGGTTTCTTCACCACCGTGCTCTTTTGGAGCATCAAATTTCACAGTCAGCCCTTTTTCGTTATTCGCTTCTAATCGATAATTGCCTCGCCATTCAACAACCATTTTCTTGTTTGATTGCACAATATCCAGTTGAACACTGACACGAAAAAAGGTTTTGCTGTGGGTAAATCGAGGGATTCAAGGTTTTATCTGCAACCATATTCCTAATTAAACCCCTAAATCGCGCTGAGCAACTCCGGCATCTTTTCTGATTTGCAGGAATCCTCCTCCATTCAGGAGTCTTTGCACGAGCCGATAACTTTCTTCCGCAATCACACCAGTAATACTTTGTTTTCTTCGTCTTAATGCCAATAACCTGAAAGGGGCATCAACTCCATCAAGACTTTTTTTCATACCTGCAATAATTTTCACTCACTGCTTTCTCAATCCCGACCTTGGGCATAATTATGGAATTTCCTCTCTTAGTTTTTCAAGCATTATGCGCACTAAGGATTCTTTTAAGTTCAAAGCTTTTGATATGCTTTCTATGTCCTTGGTTCGCTCGTCGAGGATATGATGAAGAATTCTTCGTTCATCATGAGTTTTATCCTGGCGCTCCAAGTCTTTAACCACATTTTTCATTGCTAAGTTACGGATAAATAGTAAAACCGCCTTCTCTGCTTCCAATGCATCTATTTTGGCATCTATATCTTTTAGCAGACAAGAGAATGGTTCAATTTTACTTTTACTACTGCTCTGTATATCTGATATGCGTTTCATAAAATCTGTTGCTTGAGAGGAAAGTTCTGAGGGTAAAGTCTCAAAATTTAAACACTGCTCATTAAATAGATGAGGACCAAAACTAAATGACAAGGAAGAAGATTGCTTGAGATAAAACATCTTTCTGTTTGGTCCATTGGGACTAGCTTCAATACTTGAGCTCACAAGACCCATTTTTTCTAAGATAGCTAAATGGCTAGTGACAAGTTGTTGAGCCTGGCCTATTTCTTTTGCCAATTCAAGTGGATAACTCGGTTCTTGACTTAAGCGTTTTATAATCTGTCTGCGAATAGGATTCTCAATAACTGTAAGTATTGAGTCAATTTGTTGTTCAACCATAACGTTCTCTCGCCGTAAAAAAGAAGAAAAGAGGGAGACTTTATTTTAGCTCCACTTTTCTTGGTTTTTCTTCTGGTTTTGGTTCCTTCTTTGGAACTTTAAGTTCCAGTACACCGTCTTTCATGGAACCTTCTACTTTTGCAGGGTCGACCTCCTCAGGGAAGGCTATGAATCGCTGTAGAGAAGAATATGCACGTTCGCGGTGCAAGTAGTTCTTGCGTTTGTCTTCTTTTTCTTCTTTGCATTCTGCTCTTATGGCTAAACCCTCTTTGTTTATTTGAACATCAACTTGATCCTTGGTGAATCCTGGAATTTCAGCGTTTATGGTGTATGAATCCCCATTGTCTATTAGGTCAACTTGGGCGTATCTGGTTGGCAGTTTAAACTCTTGCTCTATTTCAGCAAATGGGAAAAACGGCCGCATCAGGTCATCGAATGAACGGCGAAATTCGCCAAATATGTCGTCGATGCCTCTTTCCAAGCCTTCCTGTTCCCTCCTTTTTGCTATTGAAGTTCCGGGGGTTGTGGGAGATACGGATGGTTTTCTTTTTTGTTTGTCTTCAACCATTCAAATCCACCTCTATACATGATTTTCTTGTATAGTTAACCTATACAAGTTCTTAAATAAAAATTTTTTGCTAACCCAAAATAAACACCAATAAATAAGAAACAACCACTGCCCAGCATCAAACTAAGCGCCAAACACACTTAAAGCAACTAACCAAACTTAAATAAAAAAAAGTGTTGGAGATTTGCTTACTCTTCCTCATAATCTTCGCAGTCGCAATCTTCATCGCAACCGCAGTCATCGTCTTCTTCTTCAAAGAACATAAGGCAAACCTACTCAGAATTAAATTTTGAATTTAATAGATGTTTTGATATTTTGGAAAAAGAAGCTTCGAGTCACACCTACATTTCAGGGATCATTCAGCCTAACTTTGAAAAAATTGCCCATTTTAAATGAGGCTTATTAACTCTTGTAAGTACAATCATTAATGTGAGTGTGTTTGACAGGCGAATTTGAAAAACACGTAAAAAAACTAAAACTTGACCCAAAAGCCGAAAAGGAACTAATCGACATGTTAAATAAAGCCACCAGCGAAGACCCATGCATGTCCTGTGAATCAAAAGAAGGCTGTGACAACTTTAAATGGCACAAAAAATGGCTCAACAAAGATAATTGCAGCCGCATCCCCTGAACCGCTTATCAAAAACAGGATTAACGAGCGCAGGAAAGCGCAGTCACATTTCTTCCGCATTCTCACCTTTGACAATTGCTTTAAGAACCTCTGCACTTTTTCTGCTTTTCCGCGACTTGGTTTCTAAGTCAACAGAATACAACCCAAACTTCTGACCAAACCCCT
Organism: Bathyarchaeia archaeon; assembly: GCA_034679745.1. Lineage (GTDB taxonomy): Archaea > Thermoproteota > Bathyarchaeia > Bathyarchaeales > Bathycorpusculaceae > Bathycorpusculum. The sequence goes on along the minus strand of JAXDAO010000128.1, from coordinate 3,115 downwards.
TTGCCCACTCATAATTGTCAGTTAGAGACCAGTGGAAATAGCCGCGAACATCAATTTTTTCCTCACTAATTGCCCTTCTTAAAACATTTAAGTGCTCAACCAAAAAACTGGGTCTAAGCACATCTTTAATATCTGAAATACCATTTTCAGTCACATAAATCGGCTTTCCAAATATTTTCATAGCTTTTAGAGCATCAAGTAAACCTTCTGGGTACAACTCCCAGCCTATCGCCGACGTCAGTAATCCGGCATTCGATTTTGAGTAGGGCTGAGAAGCAAAACCGAAACCTGGAACAACCGATGGAATTACGGAAGTCCCAGCAACATATTTTGCCAGCATAAACGCTCTTCCCTTAACTACTAGTCTACTGTAATAATTTACACCTATCCAATCAAGCCTATTTCCTAGACCGTGCTCTATTTCGCCTTTCTCTTTTACTACATTCAGGTTTTCGTCTAGCCAACCCTTGGAAACAGATTGGATGAAGAAGAGGTTATGCATCATGTTCAAGTATTCAGCAGCTTTTACGTCAGACATTTTCTCTGACGATAAAGGCATAGCTGGAATCACATTATGAATCAAACCAACATTTGCTGAACCACAACGTGTTTTAATAGCATCATAAGAGCGGGCATGAGCAACCACAAGGTGCATAGCAACCTTTCTATAAACCCTGAAAGCGTTACGTAGCCCCGGAGGAAAACCGGACTCAGATATCATGTAGCCGCCCTCAGCGACTACCATAGGCTCGTTAAAAGTTGCCCAATACTTGACCAGATCCCCAAACTTCCAAGCCATGTATGCTGCGTACTTTGTGAATTCAACTATCGTTTTCTCATCAACCCAGCCTTTTGGACCATGACGTAGTCGAGTTTTTCGAGCGGTTATGGGGTCATGGATCCACAAGGGTAGCGTAAAGTGGTTTAAGCACACAAAGACTTCAAAGCCGTTAACTTGTAAATCTTTTATCACATCGCGATAGTGACGTACGGCATCTTGGTTGGCGAAAGTGTCAAGTAGCTGTAGAGCGGTCTGGTCAACATCTATCTTAGCGATGTTTCCATCGGAAGTTTTTTCCACTTGGACTTCAACTGTGGAGGTGCTTGTTGGAAATATTCGACTCCATTCAAAACCTATCCTGTATGCGTTTAAGCCAAGTTGCTTGGCAATAGCGTGGTCTTGCTTATAGAGACTCCAATAGTCTACACCCTTTTCAGGTAGATCGCCACTTACAATGCCCTTTCGAATGTTTTGGGAGTCATGTACCCAGACATACCAGTCTGTGTTTGGATCAATGTTCTTCCCGGTTGTATCGCCCATTTCGAACTGGAAGCCACTGTTAGAAACACCCCAAAGGAAATTTTTTGGAAAGGACATAATTCATCAAGTCGATAGTTAGCGCATGTTACTATTAAGCCTAATTAAGGGCTATACAAAATTAATTCCGTGACAAAAGAAACTGTTATTACGGGTTAAAGCTAAATTCATAAACCGTTCATTTTCAATCAGTCTATGGAAAGAAACACAGGTTTTAATGCCAGTTCCAACTTAGTTAACCGTCAAACTGATTTTTAATAAAACCTTAATGAGCCCTTTGTCATACTCTGAATCTATATTTAAAAGCAAAAAGTTGGGATGTACTGTGGCAATAAATTATATTCCGTATAACATTAGCAAAACAATAAACAGCCGCAGATCCACAAGAAGTTTCAAGACAGACCCCCTTAAACCTGAAATATTGACAATTTTATCAGAATTTTCCAAAACGGTTAGACCACCGTTTGATTGCACTACTGAAATTTGTTTTTTCAAAGCTGAACCAACAAAAGAACTTTATTCAACCATGCAATCGCCGGCTGACAATGTTGCTTTTTTATCTGAAACAGATCCTGTTTCAATAGCAAAAACTGGTTTCATAGGAGAATTACTAATTCTATTAGCAGAAAGTCTCGGCGTCTCAACTTGTTGGTATGGACATTACAAAATATCCGAACTAGAAAGGTTAATGCCTCATCTGCAGAATACCAATCAATTAAATGAAGCACCAAACGGATACGGCTACTCTAAGGGAATTACTGAGGGGATCCGTGCGATTTGTATTTCTCCGTTGGGCTACTATGAACCGAAAGGGCTTCGATTAATGGATAGAATTACAAAGAACGTTTATAGTTTTAAAAGAAAAGAAACAAGAGACTTGCTCGAAAACAAGCAGGACATTAAACTTCTTTCAGGCGACCTAATTTATGTTCTAGATCTTGCAAGGAAAGCGCCCTCAGCAGCTAATTCACAAATGTGGCGTTTTGGGTTCGAAAATGATTATAAAACTATTATAGTCTCACTGCCCGTTGGCTATCGACACTTTAAATGGGAACACCCAAACGTCGAGATTGGAATCTGTGCTAGCCATGTCTGGCTAGCATTGATAGAAAAAGGTTTTTTCCCTACAATAGAAGTGTATGAAGATGAAGGCAGAGCCATCTTTAAAATTAAGCAGAATAAATGAAGCAAGACAGCATTATTCTCTAAAAGCAGTATTAGTCCTGAAAAGCCGATTTCCCCTATTTTCCCTTTTATTTTAGCTAAAAGGTTTTACGAACATTTTGAGGAAAGAAAGTGATTGGGCGGGGTTATATTATTGTCCTTGTAGATGCAAACCTCAACACCCATTTTAGAGGTCTCCGATGTCCTGATCATCAATTCTTTGCACTCTGTAAGGTCTAAGTCAACAACTTCACATTTTATTTTAAAAAACCGTTCTGCACCTGAGAAAGTTTAATTGAGATTTTTGTGGCCAAGTCGTTTTACATGATTCACTAAGAAATCCAAATCCTCTCTCTTGGTGCGGTGGTTAACATTGCAAGCCCTAAGCATGTATTTGCCTTTAACTGTGGTGTCAGAGATCATCCAGAACGAATTTTTATTTATATCATCCATTATTTTCTTGTTAATGATCTCTGTTTCTTCTTCACTCAGTCCCTGAGGTCTAAAACGGAAACAAACCACGTTAGATTCTACGGAAGCTGTTAATTCCAGCTCAGTGTCAGCTTTGATTAGTTCGGCAAGGTATTGGATTTGATCCAGATTCTGCTGTATAAGGCGCCGGTACTTGTTTTT
>JAXDAO010000127.1:0-2534 GCA_034679745.1 Bathyarchaeia archaeon | reverse complement strand
GGTCAAACAATGACAACAAACACAACACAAAAACTCCAACGAGAAGCAAACAGCCTACTAGGGCTATCAATAATCAACCTAGTGAGTAGTGCCATGGTTTTGGCTTTTGGCTCAGGCTCGCTTTTCCCGAATATAATAACGATGTTTAACACTCGAAGCATACTTTTACCGGAACTTGCGTGGGCTATTCTGGGTGGTCTAGCTTTTGCAATCGGTATAAGATGGCTAGTTGCTACCGCTGAGGTCATTGAACTACATGAGCAACTTAAAGAAGGCTCAAAAAACAAGGTCCATGACGAAGACGCTTTAACTGGTGTAATAGTTGACGCTTTGGCTAGTTACCGTGAAAAGCGAGGAACTATTAAGCTGATGATGGCTATCAGTCGAATTGCAGGTGTCTGCTTCCTGATAGTTGGAATATACACATTAGTAAACACAGCTATCACTGGAGGAGCAAACCTATGGTTGATTGCTGGTGCAATCCCCAATTTCGCGATCGCAATTGCGGCATTCATAATCCCCCACTATTTTTCTAAATATCAACAAGTCTGGGACAGCCGCTTAAAAGAATCCGATAAAGCCGAAGCACTTTTAGCACAAGAGTTGGAGGCTAAATAATGCAGTTTAAGCGGACCCATTATGAGATTTATTGGGAAATCTTAACTTACTGCAAAACACCAAGATCGTTTACAAGCATAATTAATCGCTGTAACCTAAACTCTAAAATCGGGCAGGTTCATTTGGATTTTCTAAAAAGCCGCGGCTTCCTTGCAGAGATTCAAGAGGCTGGGATAACACTGTTGAAATCCTCTGAAGCAGCCAAAGAATACATCGCACTGTTTAACAAGACATACCGTGAACTTTTCGACGACAGTCCTGAATTTAGGATATAATCGTCCAAGACTATAATGTTTAACAATAAAGCTTATTTTCTTTTGAAAGTACTATTTTTTGATCGATTATGGGCATGCTTGAAGTTAGAGACCTCTCCGTAGAGGTTGAAGGTAAATCTATATTAAAGAACTTGACCTTCGACCTAAAAGAAGGCGCCAGTCATATCCTCTTTGGACCTAACGGTTCAGGAAAAACTACTCTCATAAGCACTTTAATGGGGCTACCTGGGTATAAAGTAACATCTGGTAAAATTTTCTTTAAAGGTGTAGACATCACCGACAAAGGTGTTGATGAACGCGCAAAGTTGGGTATAATAGTCAGCTTCCAAAACCCGCCTGAAATAACGGGTGTTAAACTCGGCGATTTACTAAAACTCTGCTTAAACAAATCAGCATCTGACCAGTTTAGCACAGAAGAGATGGCGCAGATAGAAGCTTTCAGATTAACAAACTTCCTAAACCGGGACGTAAACTTGGGCTTTAGCGGGGGAGAGAGAAAACGTTCAGAGATTCTGCAATTAATTTTCCTAAAACCCAAATTACTTCTCCTCGACGAACCCGACTCAGGCGTGGATGTAGAGAGCTTACGCATGATTTCAACTGAAATTCAAAAGTACATTGAATCCACAGGCAGTTCCGCATTAATTATCACCCATAAAGGCGACATCTTAGAGTACATTAAAGCAACCTACGGATGTATCTTACTTAATGGTCAATTCCACTGCTTCAGAGACCCCTTAAGAATCTATAAAGACATCAAAGCTATGGGCTATGAGGAATGTGTAGCTTGCAGGATTAGATCAAGTGAGGGCTGGAAAAATGAGCAAAGAAAGTGACTTAACAAAAATTCCACATGAAATCCTCGAGGAAGCCCAAAAAGCTGGTCTTGAGCTGGAAGAAAAGAATCGGTCAGGCACATTCGTACACTTAAACCAGGAAACCGTTGCCTCCAAAGTTAACGATCTCTATGAAGGTAAACTGGAACTCATGGACATAAAAGCAGCGCTAAAAAAATATCCCTGGCTTGAAGAATACCGATGGAAACTCGTAAACAAAGACAAAGACGAATACACCAAAAAAGTAGCAGAAGACTTCAGCGGCGGCTACTTTATGAGGATTCTAAAAGGTGCGGAAATCGCGTTTCCGCTTCAGTCATGCCTACTTATCACCCAGAAAAACCTTGAGCAACGTGTCCACAACATAATCATAGCAGAGGAAGACTCCAAAGCACACATAATCACAAGTTGCCTCCAACATTCTACTATTCCACAGGCATCCCACATTGGCATTTCTGAAATCTATGTCAAAAAAGGTGCAATGCTAAACTTCACAATGATTCATCAATGGAGCGAAAAAACTCTAGTAATACCCCGCAGTGGCTCACAAATTGATGATAACGCCACTTTCATTTCAAATTATGTCTGTATGCGTCCTGTACGCGATGTCCAAATGTACCCAGTTGCCTACTGCAAAGGCGTAAACTCTCGTGTTAGTTTCAACAGTATCCTCTATGGTCACAAGAACAGTCAACTCGACACAGGCTCCAAAGCAGTCCTGACTGGCAAGGACAGCAAAGCAGAAATGGTTAGCCGAGCCATCGCTCGCGAAGGTTCAAAAATGATCGTCCGCGGCATGATTGAA
>JAXDAO010000126.1:0-17419 GCA_034679745.1 Bathyarchaeia archaeon | reverse complement strand
GAGTAGATTTGAACTACTGATCTCTGGGTTATGAGCCCAGCGGGTTAATCCTGGCTACCCCACCCCGCTACGTTTATGTAAAAACGCATTCGGTGCAACCTATTACTTCACTCGTCAAATATTAATAGTTTCTTTTCTTCATTGCAGCAAAAGGATTTTAGTGTCGAATATATTTCCTATGGACGGATGGTTCGTTGATGGATAAGCCGTATTTGCATAAACTCTCAAACCCGACTCTGGATAACCCAATATTCGTTCAGGGGTTACCGGGTTTTGGGAATGTAGGCAGGATTGCGGCTCATTTACTTATAAAGTTCTGTGACGCAAAACTGTTCGCAGAGCTATATTCACCTTCATTTCCTGATTACGTTGCGATAACCACTAAGGGTATCGCTCATTTGCCTCGTTACGAATTTTACTATGCCCCGTTGGAGAAGAATAACCTCGTAATTATGACTGGGGAAATTCAGCCTTCTTTCGATGATGTCGTAGCTCATTATGCAGTTTGTGATTCGGTGATTGATTTCGTCGAGGAGATGGGTTGCCGCTTCATTGTAACCATGGGAGGAGTACCCATAACTGAAGATAAAACGCAAGTCTTCATAGCAGCTACTTCCCCACGGTTAGCTACCGAATTTATGGAGAAAGGCGGAGTCATATATAGTAAAGGCAGAATAGTTGGCGGTACAGGCTTAACTTTGGCTTTGGCTAAGGAACGCAAGATTGAGGGTGTTAGTCTGCTTGGTACAACTATGGGTTTTAAAGCTGACAAGGGCGCTGGGTTTCTGGTTTTTAAGTTTTTGATGAAGACTTTAGGAAAAGAGATAAAAGAAGGTTCAATAGAAAACAATCAACCTGAAGAGTAGAAGTTGGGCGTTGCATGACGAAAAAAAATGAAGAAATTCAAGTAAGCGGTATAGGATCAAAATTTACTAGTATAACTCTAACAATTGTTTCTGTCCTGTTGATCTTCATTGGTCCAACTTACATTCCGTACCTGCTTGCAGACGTGCTAAAGTTGGAGTACTTTGCCTCCATTGGCATCGGTTTGGTATTGTTCATTGTCGGCTTACTCATGCTGGTTTACCTTATCCGCCAAAAAGCAGTGACATAAGTTAATTTTTGCCTCAGATACCCTAGAGTGCATCATTCAATCAGCTTTTTAGATTCTTCATCGGCGACAAAGTAGGGCAGAACCTGTTTTATTAACGTTCTTTAGGGATTCATGTTTGTTTACTGTGAATATGCTTCTAGAATACATAAGTCATATTAGATATTGCTAAAAGAATAGGTCCTATGCATGATAGCAAGTCCAAGGTTCCAGAGGGATTAAAACTCAAAGGTGAAGAAGTCAAACGCACAACAATCATTTTAGAGCGAAGCGAAAGAGAGTTCATCGAGGCACTAATAGAACAAGGTAAAGAACAAGGTATCAAATCACTCATCTCTAAAATGCTCGACATCTACAAAAGCCTAAACGTTGTCGATTGGCATTTTCCAGGTGAGTATTACTGTGGGATAAGCCGAATGGCTTTCGTCAATGTTGAACTTCTCAACATACTAACACAGCAGATCCCCAAGGAAAATTTGCGTGGAGTCGGCAATCAAATGGGTAACGCCCTAAAAGTTTCAATACAGTCAACTCTAGGTATAGACGCAAGTGTACAAGAGAATTGGGAAGAAGTCTTCAAAAGATTAAAAGTGCAAGGATTCGGCGATTTCTATCTTAAAGATAAATTCCTAGTTTTAAAAGCGCCTTTCATTCACGATTGCGATATTTGGACTGGACTTATAGAGGGATTGTTCAATATCCAATCAGAAATCCGAAATTGCGTGCCACCGCTGGTGTTTGAAAGAAAAACACTCAGGTAACAACCATTAGACGCCTATGCTGGTTCGACAGTTAAATATTGGTGAACAGGTTTATTAGGAAGACAGGCGTTGTGGTGTCGTTTAGTGACGTATGATGAGGGATTGCGTTCATACAAGGCGATTGCCTTCATTGAAAGCTTAACGATTTATTATTATAAATTAGGCGCAACCCCGCAACCAAACGTTTCTGTAAAACAAAAGAACTTTAGATGTATCTCTAAAAAATTAGGTGAAAAATTATGGATAAAATAAAATTTGCAATTCCAAAAGGCTCCCTAGAAAAAGCAACCGCAGAATTCTTCTCTAAATCAGGTTTTAAAATCGGAGCATCAGAACGAACATACCGCCCAAGCATAAATGACCCTAAAATCGAAATGAAGGTGCTAAGACCACAAGAAATACCAGTCTTTGTAAGCGAAGGTCTCCAAGACATAGGCATCACAGGCGAGGATTGGGTAAAAGAAAACAAAGCTGATGTGGAAATACTACAGAACCTCGAATATGGAAAAATTCGTTTGGTCATCGCCGTTCCTGAAGGTGTTCCAGAAGGGACCACCTTGGGCGAATTTATGGAATCAATTTGGGTGCAAGGCAAAAACTTCCGAATCAGCACTGAATACCTCAACATAGCCTCTGAATACCTCAAAAGCACACCTCAGTACAAGAAGCGTTTCGGCGATGCAGACCCAATGCTTGTAACGCCTTGGTGGAAAAAGGGCGATAACCCACGAGCGAAAATTTTCTTGTCATTTGGTGCAACAGAGGCTAAACCTCCAGAAAATTCTGACTGTATTATGGATGTCACTGAGACGGGCACAACCATAGAAGCAAATAACTTACGCATCATAGAGACTGTCTTAAAATCATCAGCGATACTTATTGCCAACAAGAAGACACTTCAAGACCCTGAAAAAAGAGAGAAAATCTACGACATTGTTGCGCTTCTAAAGGGTGTAGTTGACGGGTCTAAAAGAATTCACATATTCGTTAACGTCAAGAAAGCAAACCTTAACAAGTTACTAACAGAGTTGCCCGCACTCAAGAACCCAACTATTTCGCCGTTGGCAGACGCCGCATGGGTAGGTGTTAACACAGTTATTGAGAAAGAGTGCCTAATCGAGCTATTGCCTAGAATTCGGAAACTTGCCCAAGGTCTAGTTGTTTACGAGCCCAGGCAAGTGTTGGCACTGGATGAAATTAGTCAAAGAGAGGAGAAGGCGTGCAAAAGATCGAAGTAAAAGTACTCGCATCAAAACAGTTGCCCTCTGACTGGTTTAAGCGACAGCAGGTTGACCAAAAAGCTACCGAAGAACTCGAAAAGAACGTTAAAACAATAATAACGCAAGTCAAAGAAAACGGCGATAAAGCCCTGCTAGAATTCGCGCTTAAATTTGACAAAGCAAAACTCACTACTAAAACCCTTAAAGCTACCCCCCAAGAAATCAAGGAAGCCTACAGTAAAGTAACCAAAGAACAGGTTTCATCTGTAGAATTCATGAAGCAAAGAGTCAGTGTATTCCAAAAACAACTCCTCAACCAAACTGAAGTCAGAGCCTTCAACGAGGGCATTATGGTTCAAACAGTTCTACGCCCAATTGAAAGCGTTGGCTGCTATGTACCAGGAGGGCAAGCGACTTATCCTAGCACTGTAGTTATGACTGCTGTTCCGGCCAAAATCGCAGGCGTACCTCGCATCGTTGTTTGTTCTCCATCGGATGCTGATGGGCAAGTTAATCCTCTTGTTCTTGTCGCCGCTGATGTCTGCGGCGTAGACGAAGTGTACAAGGTCGGGGGAGCTCAAGCAGTAGCTTCTTTGGCTTATGGAACAGAAACAATAGCGTCAGTACGTAAAATTGTTGGACCAGGCAGCAAGTATGTGACGATGGCTAAAATGTTAGTTTCGACTGACACAGCAATCGATATGCCTGCGGGACCAAGTGAAGTTTTAATTTTAGCTGACCAATGGGCTGATGCTAGGTTGATCGCTTACGATATGATTTCACAGGCTGAACATGGAGGAGACAGCGTCGCAGGACTCATTACAACCTCCCAAAAGATTGCAGATGACGTGCAAGACCTCCTCTCAAAAATAGCCACTTCCGCACAAAGAAGAGAAAAAATAGCTGAATCACTCTCAAAATACGGTTTTATCATAGTCAGCAAAGACATCGAGGAAGCCGTGGCTCTTACTAATCAATTTGCAGCTGAGCATCTAGAAGTCATGACAGCTGACGCAAAAAGACTATCCGAAAAGCTAGTTGCGGGTTTAATCCTAATTGGAGCATATAGCCCCGTTCCTCTGAGCGACTATGCCAGTGGAACTAACCATGTGCTCCCCACGGGAGGCTTTGCTAAGGCATTCTCAGGGCTGTCAGCAATAGATTTCATGCGTCGAGTCAGCATAGCGGAATGCTCCAAGGAAGGACTCGAAAAAGTGAGGAGCAATGTCAAAATCTTAACTGATACAGAGAACCTTCCAAATCACTACCAAGCAATCGAGGCAAGATTTACGAAATGAGCGTCTCCTATCGAAAATGGTTTAGCCAGAGACTGGCTAAGTTACAAGCCATAGATTGCTATTCTGCTGGTGTCACACCAGAAGGCTTAGCGGATCAACTGGGTGTTGACCAATCAAAGATAGTTAAACTCAACTTCAACGAAAACCTCTTCATAGACAAAGCCAAACAAACGGCTTTGATGAAAGAGTTGGCTGACGAAATTGACTTGCGCATGTACCCTGAAGACGAAGAAGCTAAACTACGAGAGAAATTAGCCGGCTATATAGGTGTCACAGCGGATTACCTATCGATTAGCAATGCAGGCGACGAATTAATCGATCGCATAGTAAGACTTTTCATAGAAAAAGGGGACGTTGCAGTTTCATTTACACCTTCATTTGCAATCCCACGGTTATGCGTGAAGCGTCAATATGGTGAATATGTCACTGTACCGCTCAAAAGCGACTTTCAGCTAGATGTTCAAGGCATGCTGTCACTGTTCTCAGACAAAACCCACTTACTATACCTATGCTCTCCAAACAACCCAACGTCAAATCAGATGAAACCTGAAGACGTCGAAACATTAGTCAAAGCTTTTCCAGGTATTGTGATCTTGGATGAGGCATACGGCGAGTTTGCTGAATACTCCTTTGTACCACGCATCACAGAGTTCCCAAACATGGTTATTCTTCGGACGTTCTCGAAAGCGTTCGGATTAGCCATGTTACGACTAGGTTACGCAATTGCAAACCCCGAGTTAGCCACTGTAATAAGAGAAAAAGCACCACTACCGTATCCAGTGAGCGGCTTTACAATTCGAATGGGGATCAAGATGCTCGAAAACATGGGCATAATGCGAACTGCAGTGACGGCACTTTTAGCTGAGCGAGGAAAACTCATAAAGGCACTCAACCAAATAGAAGGTGTCCAAGCATTTGATTCACAAGCAGACTTCGTACTCATAAACACAGAGAAACCGGTTAATGAAGTCTACGAGAAATTGCTAAATCGGGGAATTATGCTCAAGAAATGGGGTAAAATCCTCAACTATGAGAACTGTTTCCGCATTACTGTTGGTACGCCTGGAATGAACGCTAAACTAATCGAAGCACTAAAACAAATTCAGAGTGATTGATATGAGAACAGAAGAGGTTTACCGTAAAACCAAAGAAACAGAAGTCAAAGTCAAAGTTAACTTAGACGGGGAAGGAAAAGCTAACGTAAACACGTCTGTACCATTCCTTGATCACATGTTAACCTCGCTTGCGACACACAGTTTAATCGACATATCTGCATCAGTGAAGGGTGACCTGGTACATCACTCAGTCGAGGACCTCGCACTGGGTTTGGGTGAAGGCCTAAACAAAGCATTGGGCACCCGAGAAGGAATCACACGCTTCGGTAACGCAGCAGCACCAATGGATTGCTCACTTGCGTTTGCCGCGGTCGATCTAGTAAAACGTCCGTACTTCAAAATCGACTTAAAATTGCGTGGTAAAAAAGTAGAAGATTTGCCAACAGAAGATATCGTACACTTCTTCGAATCTTTTACCCAAACTCTGCAAGCCAACGTACACATATTCATCGAGTACGGCAGCAACGATCACCATAAAGTAGAAGCCGCGACCAAAGCCCTTGCATTATCGCTTCGCCAAGCTGTCGCTATGGATCCCCGACGTAAAGGCGTACCCAGCTCCAAAGGAGTCATCTAATGGCTAACGTAGTTATCTTCGATTACGGCGTAGGTAACCTCCTTAGCTTAAAAACGGCTCTTGAAAAAGCAGGCTTAACCGCCACTATCGGAACTGAAAACAAGGATTTAGCGGAAGCCGACGCCATAGCTTTACCAGGTGTAGGAAGCTTCACAGCTGCATCAGGTAAACTAGAGAAAGTCAAAGACACTATCCGAACGAAAGTTGAGCAGGGCACACCACTTTTGGGCATCTGCTTGGGACTCCAGTTGTTCTTTGAGCAAAGTGAAGAAGGACCAGGCAGTGGTTTAGCATTCTTCAAAGGAAAAAACGTCCAGTTACCCAAGCAGGTAAAAGTGCCACACATGGGCTGGAACACACTAAACATCGTTAAACCAAACGAGATCTTTGACGGCATAGCCGAGGGCACGTACGTCTACTTTGTGCACTCGTTATATCCTGTCCCCGAAGACCAAGACATAATCTGCACAAAAACAGAGTACGGTAGAACATTCACTTCAGCAGTAGCTAGCAAAAACATCTATGGAACCCAATTCCATCCTGAAAAGTCAGGTGATATGGGGATACAAATCCTCAAAAACTTCGCCAAAGCTGTAATTAAGTGATTATTATGCAGTTAATTCCCGCAATAGATTTGATGAGTGGAAAAATTGTTCGCTTAACCAAAGGAAAAGCGGAAACCGCCAAATGCTATGAATCCCAATTTGGCACCCCGCTTCAGGCCGCAGAACTGTGGCGAAGCGAGGGAGCAGGCAAACTCCACATAATCGACTTAGACGCAGCTTTCAGCATCGGTGACAATCGAGACATCATAGCTGAAATCACAAAAAACATCTCGCTGCCAATCCAAGTAGGCGGAGGCATCAGGAGTTATGAAGTTGCAGAGAAACTTCTCAAAGTAGGCGTCGCCCAAGTAATATTGGGTTCATTAGCATTCAGCGACCCAACAGTAATCCCAAAGATTCTCAAAAGATTCGGTCCAGACTCAGTAATCGTCGCATTAGACAACCGAGACGGACACATCATGGTAGAAGGCTGGCAAGCCGAAACCGCAATGACTGTGGACGATGCACTACAAAAGTACACTGAAATAGGAGTATTTCACTTTTTGATCACCTCCATCGCTCAAGATGGGATGCTTAGTGGTCCAGACCTGCAGACACTAAGCGCAGCCACCATGTGCCCAAATGCGAAAATTATAGCTGCAGGGGGAATTGGCTCAATTGGTGATTTGGAGGCTCTAAAAGAAATCGGCGTTGAGGGCGCCGTGATTGGAAAAGCTCTCTATGAGAGAAGGTTCACATTAAAGCAAGCATTAGAAAAGATAGGAGAATAGAATATGACACTAGCGAAACGTATCATACCATGTCTGGATGTTAAAGATGGAAAAGTAGTTAAGGGTGTAAACTTTGTGCAACTTAAGCATGCAGGTGACCCTGTTGAGTTAGCTAAGCGTTATTCTGATGAAGGAGCCGATGAACTTGTCTTTCTCGACATTACTGCGTCGCATGAGAAGCGTGATATCGTGCGTAAGTATGTGGAAGGTGTTGCAAAAGCTATCAGCATACCCTTTACTGTCGGAGGAGGAATACGCAATGTATCGGATGCACGACTCGTTTTATGCAGTGGGGCTGATAAAGTATCGGTTAACACGGCAGCAGTAGAGAATCCAAAAGTTGTTAAGGAATTAGCTGACGTTTTCGGGCGGCAGTGCATAGTCATAGCAATCGACGCTAAAAGAAACCCCAATCCAGTTGATGGAAAAGTCATGATCGAAACGGCACAAGGCAAAGTTTGGTTTGAAGTCGTCACTTACGGAGGCAGAAAACCGACAGGTATCGACGCGATCACTTGGGCACTACAAGCTGAAAAGCTTGGCGCAGGCGAGTTTCTGGTTACTTCGATGGATAAGGATGGTACCGAAGACGGCTATGACATTGAATTAACCCGCACAATCTCAGAAAAAGTCAACGTGCCCGTTATTGCAAGCGGCGGCGCAGGTGTGCCCAAACATCTCCTTGATGTATTTACGGAAGGGAAAGCTGATGCTGCTTTGGCAGCCTCAATCTTCCACTACAATAAGTATCCTGTGCCAATTGTGAAAGATTACTTGTGTAAAATGGGGGTGACAATTAGAAAATGACCAATAAACTGATAGAGAAACTGGATTTTAAGAAGGGCAACGGACTTATCCCTGTAATAGTCCAGGACGCAAAGACAAAAGCAATCTTGATGCAAGCTTACGCTAACAGAGAAGCAGTAGAACTAACACTGAAAACTAAAAAAGCCACTTACTGGAGCCGAAGCCGAAACGAATTATGGATAAAAGGAGAAACCTCAGGCCATACCCAAAAAGTCGTTTCAGTAGCAACCGACTGCGACTTCGACTCGCTACTGTATGTGGTTGAGCAGACTGGTCCGGCATGTCACACAGGTGAATACAGCTGCTTCTACAATAAAATGCTCTAAACATTACCTCTTTTTCATTGAAAAAGAATTTTTTTCCTAAACTCTACTTGATTTCTGTATAGACTGAGTGACTAACCAATATCTCAACCTTTTGAAAAAAAGGATATTCTATAGAATTTAACAAAAAAATCACACAAAACCTCTCAAAACCAACCCTAAGCTTAATCCTTTTAAACGAAATCATCTTCTATTCTCTTGTGAATTGTTATGTCTTTACACGAAGCCATGCTCTACGAACGGCAAAAAGAGAGCAAAGTCAAATGCTGTCTCTGTTCCCGGCGCTGTCTAATTAACGATGGAGCACCCGGCTTCTGCTTGGTCCGCAAAAACCAAGGCGGTACCCTCTACACCCTAAACTACGGCAAAACCATTTCAGTTGGTGTAGACCCAATCGGTAAAAAACCACTCTCACACTTCAACCCCGGTTCATTAGTGTTATCGTTTGCGGCTGCCGGATGCAACTTTCGATGCCAATTCTGCGACAACTGGATGATAAGTCAAGACCTAGAAGCGCCAGGCAAACCTATGCCGCCAGAAGAAATTGTTAAAGCTGCTCAGAACGCGAATTGCCAAGGCATCAGCTACACCTACACCGAACCAACCATCTTCATGGAGTATGCCTATGACACGGCTAAACTTGCCAAAGATGCGGGCTTATTCAATACTTTTGTCACTAACGGTTACATGACGCTTGAAGCTGTCAAAACCATCGCACCCTACCTTGATGCAGTCACTGTGGACTTCAAAGGGGGCGCAGATCCCAGCTTCTATAAATCCGTCATGAGCGTTCCAGACGTTAAGCCCATCTTTGAAACCTTAAAAGAATTGCGTCTGAGCGGTGTTCATATAGAAATCACTAACCTTGTGGTACCCCGTTCAGGTGACTCGATGGATAGAATCCGCGAGTTGGCGGCATGGCTCGCTGAAAATCTGGGCAAGGATACTCCTGTTCATATGCTGCGGTTCCATCCAGAATACAATATGACTGACTTCCCTGCTACGGACGTGAAGACCATGGAGCAAGCCTTGTTGACGGCTAAGAATCAGGGTCTACGGTACGTCTACATTGGCAACGTGCCGGGCCATGCGGCTGAAAACACTTATTGTCCCAATTGTGACACTCCAGTCATTAGACGTTACGCATTTGATATTACCCAATGGAATCTGACAGAGGATAACAAGTGCGTTGTTTGTGGACAGCAGATCCCAATAAAAGGGAGGTTGCACCAGAGCAATCAACGCTTTCCCTACGCGTTGTTTTAGTAAAAAGGTAAGCGAGGAGCAATGTGGCCAGAAAAATTTCCTCCGAATGAAAGGGTCCAGCTGAGTATGTCTAGGTACTTTGATATCGTCGAGAACAAGAAAAATGCTAAATTTCTTTTAGCTAAAAAAGTTCCAGCTAACTTTGTAGATACTGATTCTTTGGAAGCTCTTTGGCAGTACCATGCAAAGTCTACAGAGGCCTATTTCGCTCTTGAAAGCCAAATCGACAACGGCAAAGATTTGGCCTCAATTGCTACTCCAGAAAAATCCTATTCGGATTTGAAAATATTAATCACCGCCAAGATGCTAGAACATTGCCACTTCTGCGTCCGCAGATGCGGAATTAATCGATTAGATAATCAGACAGGCTTTTGTGGCTGCGGCAATACCATTGCTGTCTCAAGTATCTTTGCCCATGTAGGCGAGGAACCCGAACTTGTTCCCTCTGGAACCATATTTACAATTGGTTGTACGATGCGGTGTCTGCATTGCCAAAACTGGACCATATCTCAGTGGCAAGAAGGATCAATTGAGTTTACGTCTCAAGGGTTGGCGGGCGAAGTCGAAGATCTGTATTCTAGGGGTTGTAGGAATGTGAATTTGGTGGGTGGAGAGCCGACGCCGTGGTTTGGGAAATGGTTAGAAACCTTCCGATACGTCAACGTGAATGTTCCTGTGGTGTGGAATTCCAACTCGTATTATAGTCCAGAAACTGCGCGGCTGTTGGCTGGTTTTGCGGATGTGTATTTGCTGGATTTTAAGTATGGTCCGGGTGGTTGTGCAGAGCGTCTTTCGGATGCGCCGAACTATTGGCAGGTTTGCACGCACAATCATCTTGAAGCTAAGCGTTACGGTGAACTTATAATTCGAGTGCTGGTTTTGCCGGGGCATCTGGAGTGCTGCACTAAACCGATACTTGAGTGGATAGCTGCCAATTTGGGTGTAGAAACTCGGGTGAATTTGATGTTTCAGTATCATCCTGAGTGGCGAGCCAATGAAGTACCCGAATTGCATAGAAGGCTAACGAATGCCGAGATGGAGCGCGCGCTGCAGCTTGCCAAAGCGGCTGGATTAGTAAACTTGGTAGCTTAGTTTGCTGGATTAGTCTTATTAGGGCAAAGCATGTTTTGCATCAGTAGAGCCCAGTATGACTAGGTATTCGGCTTTGGCGGTTGCAACCAGTTACTGGAAACCAAATGAAGACTACCTCGAAAGTATAATTGAAGCTTTGAACAATAGAGTTCAAAACGGAGATTTTGTCGTGGTATCAGAAAAAGCATTAGCGATAGCCACAGGCAGGATAATTAACGAAAGCAACGTTAAACCTAGCCGAAACGCCACTTTGTTGGCTAATTTCTGGATGCGTCTAGTTTGGGGCTACTGTCTGGGTTTCTTGTGTAATTTTGGGCAGCGTTTGCTCAAGCGTTTGCGAGAGTACCCATTGGAGTCAGGCAGCCGCCACAAGCAAGTTGCCTTGGAACAGGCGGGGCTTTTGCAGGCATTAATGTTTGGGTCTGAAGGAGGCATCGATGGCTCAAACCTTGCTTACTCGTATGTTAGTTTGCCACTTACAAATGCAGAGGAATTTGGGCAAAAAATCTCTGACCATATCTTTACAACTTTAGGCAGGAGAGCTTGTGTTATCATCGCTGATACTGATAAAACCTACAAGTTTCGCAACTTCTATTTCACTGCCCGCCCAAACCCCTTGAGGGGCATACGGTCCTTTGGGGGTGTTTTTGTTTATGTATTAGGTCGTATGTTTAAACTAAAACGGAGTTCTACGCCGCTGGCTGTTGCAGGTTGTTTACTTTCCGCTGCCAAAGCTCTTGAGATCACGAATATAGCCGATAGAGCGCGTGGTCCTGGTTCAGGCGCTACAGTTTGGGACATGGCGGCAAGGTTCCATGTGGAGACCGACGATGTTAGCTGGGAAATGCTCGGCACAGTCACCCATAAACCTGTTGTTATTGTAAGAAAAACTTAGCCCTAAAGATTAATAGTATGGGAAATTATTAACCCAATTAACTCAAATGATTATTCTGGAGAGTAATAGATAAAAATAGGGTTTGCAAGCAGTAAGCGGAACGATGGGGATGAGTATGGAAGAAGCAATAAAGAAGCTGGACGCATTCTTTAATCCGCGTTCAGTAGCAGTTATTGGTGCCACGAAAAAGGTCGATAAGGCAGGGCACGTTATTTTCAAGAATTTTGCGAGTACTAAGCAGCACGGTGTTTTCCAAGGCGAACTCTATCCCATCAACCCAAACGAAGATTCCATTTTAGGTTTTAAATGCTTCAAATCTTTAAGTAAGGTCCCTGGTGAAGTAGAACTAATCGTAATTATTGTCCCAGCAAAAGTTGTTCCTTCTATTTTGGAGGAAGCAGTTGCTAAGAAAGTTAAAGCTGCAATCATAATCAGTTCAGGTTTCAAGGAAGTGGGAAACAAAGAACTCGAAGAGCAGGTAACAGCTATCGCAGCAAAGGGTGGAATCCGTGTTTTAGGCCCAAACTGTTTGGGTGTTTATTACTCAAAAACAGGCATCGACACACTATTTTTGCCTGAAACAAAAACACTTACTACAGGCGAAGATGTAGTTGCAACTCCGAGACCTCTACCGGGAAACATTGCTATGATCACTCAAAGTGGAGCCTTTGGCGTTGCTGCACTGGACTACCTTACTGGTCGCCAGATGGGTGTCAGCAAATTTGTTAGCTTCGGAAACAAAAGCGACGTCTCAGAGTCAGACATCCTACATTACCTCCTGTATGACAAAGACACCAAAGTCATACTAGTTTACATTGAAGATGTTAAATCAGGAAGAGAATTTCTCAAAATCGCAAAGAAAGTAACAGTCAAGAAGCCCGTCGTCGTCATCAAATCAGGACGAAGCGCTGCAGGTGCGAGAGCAGCGGCATCTCATACCGGCGCAATTGCCGGTTCAGACAAAATCTACGATGCCGCGTTTGAGCAAGGCGGGATAATTCGAGCAAGGGACATGGAGGAGTTTTTTGACATCGGAAAAGCCTTAGCGATGCAGCCACCTGCAATGGGCAAAAACATTGGCATACTTACAGACGCAGGAGGGCCAGGGGTCATGACTGTTGATGAATGTGAATCCTTGGGATTAACAGTTGAACACTTCTCAGATGAGACCTTAAAGAGCTTCCAAGAACTCAAAGACAAAAATGCTATTTTGAAAATCGCCGCTACCAATAATCCTGTAGACCTAACTGGTTCTGTGACGGATGAAATGTTCGAGATGGCCGCTGAATTAATGTTTCAAGATCCAAAAATCCATGGCATAATTCTACTTGGGCTTCATCATATGCCTGGTCTTAGAGAGAAATACATTGATGGGATCGTAAAGATCTCTCAAAAATATGATAAACCACTTCTTATGTGTGACATAGGCGAAACGGAAATGGCGCTCTACACTCGTTCACGTTTTGACCGGCTTTGTGTGCCTTCATTTGAGTCACCCGAGGATGCTGCCAGGGGTATGAAGGCGCTGGTTCGGTATGGTGAATACCTCAAGCGTAATGGGTGCTCAGATGAGTACATAGCGGCTTTTCGGAAGGCATGTTCGCCTAAAAAGTGACGGCGACAGCAACTAAACGGCCATCAGTTAGCCCTAATTGTCCTCGCAAGTAAAGTGGTGATATGACTTCCAAAACGTCGCTTGGATAATTTGGAGTAATTGGGATTATAATTGCACAATTTAGAGTATCTATCGCGGCTTTGAAGAGTACTCCTGAATAGTACCCTTTCGCTGGTTCAACCATCATACCCCTAGCAGGATTCAAAAGTTTTCTTTTTTCTGTGCCCTCTTGTGTTAAGTGTATGTTTAGGGTTCCCGAGTATGGTGAAAAACCAAGCTTGTTTTGTATCTGTCGTTTAACCCATGGCAAATCTATGAAGCTTTTGCCTTTGCCCTTGCCTGAAAAAACTTTCCCCTCAAAGGTTAGTTGCGGCAAAGCCCAGCCTTCGGATTCACTATTGATCTTTTAACCACAGGGCAACAGCTTTAAGAATAGGGTCAGCTGAAATATCGACAACTGGAACGATCATTTTCTCTTTTGTTTCAATAATCTGCGTGTATTTTGGCATCATTGCATAGCCAACATAAGTCCAGTAGACTTTGCGCTTTTCTAGAAGCTCTTTGGCTACTGCAGTGTTGGATGCGGTAAGCGGAAAATAGAGGAACACCACTCCTTCAACCCAGTACAAACCCGCCAATTTTCCCCCCGCGATAACTGAGGTGAAACGCGCGATATCTTCTGCGCTATTGAAGCGAGTTTTCTCCATAATTACGATCTCTTTAAAGGGTTCATAAGAAACAGTAACTCCACTTTTACTCATAACACACACTCACCAGTTGGCTAAGCATATGTGTTTGGCTCCCCTTTTAATTTTGTCGTTGTACCAAAGGTAATTGAATTGATAGCGCTATTAATCAAACTTATCAAAAACGCCACCAACACCAGCAGCAACTGAAAACCCTTTACCGCAACCATTTAATAATTAACTACCTCAAACTTCATACCAACAAGCATAGAAGGCACTAATCTTGAGTCTAAACCAGAACTTAGAAAAACTGTCAAACGCCTGCGGAGTAGTTGGCAGAGAAAACCAAGTCCGAACTTTCTTAGTCGAGATGCTAAAGCCATACTCAGACGAAATCCAAATCGATAGGATGGAAAACATAATAGCCATAAAAAAAGGCAAACCCAAAGCACCCAGAATCATGTTAGCAGCACACATGGACGAAGTCGGTTTAATGGTAAAAACCATAAATAAAGACGGCTTCCTCCAATTCAGCAAAATGGGTGGAATAGACGACCGCATCCTACCAGCACAAAAAGTCGTAATCCACACCAAAAAAACCATTTACCCAGGCATAATCGGCTCTAAGCCACCCCACATACAGAAAGAGGAAGAACGAAAAAAAATAATAAACCTTGACGATCTTTTCATCGATGTCGGAGCAGAAAACAAAGAAGACGCGATAAATAGAGGCATATCAATCGGCGATGCGGTCGCTTTCGACGTACAATACACTAAATTAGGCAGAGACGCCGTAATGGGTAAAGCATTTGATAACCGTGCAGGGTGCGCAGCTATGGTCGAAACAATGAAACTACTTAGAAAAACTGAATGCACGGTCTATGCAGTTGGCACTGTTCAAGAAGAAGTTGGTTTACGCGGTGCAGCAACAGCAGCGTTTGGTGTCGACCCAGACTTAGCACTCGCGTTAGATGTAACAATTGCAGGCGACGTTCCAGGTGTGCGAGAATACGATACAAGCGTAAAGATAGGCAAAGGCCCAGCCTTAATAATTAGCGATTCAGGTTTAATCACTCATCCAAAAATTCTACGTTGGCTCCAAGACACAGCAGAGGAAGAAAAAATCACAATCCAAATTGAATCAGGCTTAGTAGGTAGCACTGATGCGGCACGAATATCAATCACACGACAAGGAATCCCAAGCGGAACAATATCCATTCCAACACGATACATCCACAGCCCAGCGGGTATACTTAGCCTCAAAGACTTAGAAGAAAGCGCGAAGCTAGCTGCAGCAGCAATCAGTAAAGCGGCAAAATACTTCTAAAGAAAGAATCAGGCCCGCCCGAGAATCTTGCCAAAAAGCAATAGCTGGCTTTTGAATAGTGTATGACCGCTCTCAAAAGCATAGAAAAAAAGTCCCGCTAATTAAGCGCAATTGTTTTTATTTGCATCTCTCCTTCTTCTAGTAAAAAGTGACAAAGAATGGTCAAACAAGAAAAGCCCGAAAAATTCGCAGGTAAATTCGAAATATTAGACCACACGGCAGACACCTACATTCGCGCAAATGGCACAACTATGCAGGAAGCCTACGAAAACGCCGCGTTAGCAATGTTTGAAACTATGACCGATAGCAGCAAGATCGCTCAAATCCAAGAGGAAACAGTCGAGGTAGAAGCCGAAGACCAGTACGCATTGCTCTACAATTGGCTTGAAGCGCTACTCATAAAGTTTGAGACCGAAGACATGCTCTATTCAAAATTCCAAATAAGTGATTGGAAAGAAAATGCTGAGACTTTCAAATTTACTGCAAAAATTTGGGGAGAAAAGTTTGACCCCAAAAAACACACTCAAAAAGTCGGGGTTAAAGCGGTGACATATCACCGCATGGTTGTTATCCGTGAACCCGAACGAGTGATTTTAGAGTTTATACTCGACATTTAAGCGAGTTTGAGATTCCCTAAGTCCTCGAGCATTTTGGCGACCATTGGATCTGGCGGTGCATCGAGCGATTTTGTGCCGGAGACCACGAAGGGAACCTTCTTTTTCTTGTAGTATGCTATTAGAGGTTCAGTTTGGTCTTTGTAAACTTGAAGGCGATTTTTGATAACTTTAGGGTTGTCGTCGGCTCTTTGGTAGAGTTCGCCGCCACATTTATCGCATATTCCTTCCTTTTTGGGTTTTAGGAATCGGATGTTGTAGACTTCTCCACATTTCTTGCAGATACGTCGTGATGAGAGGCGTTGGATGATTATTTCATCTGGAACATCAAGTTGTAATATGACATCGATGCTGGTGATTCCTTCAAGTGTATTTGCTTGTTCGATGGTTCTTGGGAAACCATCTAGTATGAAGCCTTTGCCTTTGGGAACTCTACTAAGACGTTCCTTAAGAACTTCGATAACAACCGAGTCTGGGACAAGTGCGCCTTTCTCGACATAGCTCTTAACTTTTTTGCCCAATTCAGTGTTCTGTTTTACTGATTCGCGGAAAATATCGCCCATTGCAATAACATCAACGCCAAGCTTTGTTTGAAGTCTTGATGAATACGTACCTTTACCTGCACCTGGCGCTCCAAAGATAATCGCTTTCATTACTTTTCACCTGTTAACCTGCACTCATACACCGCCAATTCATTTTTAAGTGTTATCATTATCGCCCACGGAAATGTTTATGCCATAAAACAACCTAACGATGCAAGATGCGAATATGCACACTCTGGAAATAGGGAAAAACCTCTACCAAGTTGAACTAGAAACAGGGGGTATTAGAAATTTAATCTGTAGCTATATCATAAACGGACCTATCCCAGTCCTTATCGAATCAGGTCCAACCAACTCTGTGCCGAGACTACTTTCTGCATTACAGGAATTGAACATCAAACCAGAAAGCATCGAGTATGTTGCAGTAACACATGTTCATTTGGATCATGGAGGAGGGGTAGGAACATTGCTGAAGTTTTTGCCAAACGCGAAAGTGTTAGTGCATCCCCGAGGTATGCCTCATCTAATTGATCCTGAACGCCTCTGGCCTTCATCTCAAGCCGTTCTGGGTTTTGTGAGTGAAATCTTTGGGAAACCCGAGCCAGTTCCAAAAGAACGCATAATCCCCATTACAGAGGGCAGTTTTGACTTAGGGGAGAACGTAAAATTAGGAGTGACAGAAACAATAGGTCACGCTTCCCACAACCTCAGTTATCAAGAGGGCTTCAACGGGGGAGTTTTTCCCGGTGATGCAGCTGGTACTTACTTGCCAGACTGCGATGTTGTTGTTCCCACAACGCCACCACCATTCTACCTGGAATCAGCATTAGCTTC
>JAXDAO010000125.1:0-4145 GCA_034679745.1 Bathyarchaeia archaeon | reverse complement strand
TGCCTCTTTGCCTCTTGTAAGTGAGCATTTGCCTTTTTAGCTTTGTCATATCTCCATGGTTAAGAAAGACATCTAAAAAACGGGAATACGTAGGAATCTTTATAATTACTGTTTCAATTTCAAGGGTGTAGTGAAATTATATGGCTGATTCAATCCAAAAAAGAGTACAAGAAGCCCTCGATGAAATAAGGCCGCAAATCCAAATGGATGGCGGAGACGTGCAACTGGTTGCTGTTGAAGGCTCAACTGTAAAGGTCCGCTTGGTAGGACATTGTGCAGGTTGCCCTATGTCGCAGATGACGCTAAAAAATGGCATCGAAGCACATCTTAAATCAGTTGTTCCAGAAGTACAGACAGTGGAAGCTGTCCGATAAATCAAGAAATGCCATCAATTTGTTTTTTCATTTTCTTTCTTCTTTAAAGAATAGTTTGAATATCCCTTCATGTCGGTACAAATGTTGCAGCCGGCTCTATAGACCAATTCGTGATTTTTCCAACTGAAGTTAAGACTGCAAATCGTCTATTTACCACTTGATGAGGTTCCATGGGTCCTATGAGGTCTTCTTGAACGTCGGTTCCTTGGTTTGTAAACAAGGTAATTTTTAGCCTTACATCATAGACCGTTACGTTTTCCATATTCTCAACTGCTCCAGTTATCCAAACATAGTTGTCGTCTTTGTTCTGGTATGGTTCTATTAATGTGCCCCCAAGGCGAGTCTGTATTTTTGGATCAGAATCACGGTTAAAAAAATTCAACAAACTTGTATAGTTCTCTTTTATAGCTTCCAACTCTTTAGTTGCGTTTTCTAGTTTTGATAATAATATATTATACTCGTCCTGCATTTCTAATAGTTCATTTTTCTCTTTTAATAATTGAGCATTAGAGTTCGCTAAAATAGCATTCTGGTTAATCAAGACTCCTGTTATCCCTGTTAGAGCAATAAATGCTATAATAACTATTGCAAGTGCTTCTTTGCTTAGGTTTGTTTCCAAATACTTTTCCCCACAGCCCAACTGGGATACTGCCATTTAGTTCTACTCAAGGAACAAACTGTTCCAAAATAGGAACAACCATAAGACAAAAAGGAAAATCAAGAATTTGCACTCGCCCAATTGCTTGATGAGGGCAAACAAAAGTTATAAGATGAAGTGCTATTTAACCAAGAAGTGATATTCTAATGAAGTTTGTCTGCCCGTTGATTGCTGTTAGTAATCTTGAAGCTTCCAAAAAATTTTACCGCGAAGTTCTCGGTCAAGAAATCGGGTTGGATTTAGGTTGGAATGTTTGGTTTAGCGGCGGATTTGCTATACAATTAAACTTTGCAGACATTGTATCAATAGATAAACAAACAGTTAAGTGCAAATCTCATAATTTTGAACTTTATTTTGAAGAAGAGGACTTCGACGGCTTCCTTAATAGACTCGCGGACTTTGATAATATTGAATATGTTCACCCTGCTAAGAAGCATGACTGGCAACAAAGGGTTGTAAGAATTTATGACCCTGATAAGCACATTATCGAAATTGGGGAGTCCATGGTTGTTGTGGCAAAGCGCTTCTTAGATAATGGTGTTTCTGTTGAAGAAACTGCCAAGATTATTCAGCATCCCGTTGAATTCGTAAAGAATGTCTCCTCAAGTCATTCTTCATGAATACGCTCTTTTTCTCCTGAAAGTCTCTTTACATGAACAGAATTTCATGTTGTCAATGTCATAAAGAACGCCAATGAAGTTGTCCATTTCTGCATTGAGGGTTTTTTTCCCTTCTCTTTTCTATTTCTAAATCCAATTCTGCACCTGTCAGCATAGACAAAATTCAATTAATATATCAACAATTTTCCCTCATCCTTTTTAAGAGAGTGCCAAATTTACCGCAGACACTTACTTTAAATCAGTTTTTTTTCTATTAATTTTACGTTCATAAAGCTTTAGAGTTAACTTTACTAATGATAGAATTGGGTTAAGAGGGAATGCATTGATGGCTCGCCATCACACTTGCATCTCCACACAACTCTTAACCCCTCGCTCAATCCTTCTGAATAGAATCTCATTTAAAATTCTGAAATGCGAAAGCTTTTGTCGATTTGACCAAAAACGCATTTACCGTTTTGTAAGTAAATCAACATTAAATCTAAATAAGTACAACGAGCCAAATGAGAGGTCTAGGAGACAGCAATTTGAAAGTCTTGTTTATCGAGCCGCCAAAAGACATTTGGTTTGTCATGGGTGAATACCTCCCGCCGCCTTATGGCATCATTCAACTCGCTGCCTACTTGGAAAGGTCAAATAAAAGCATCCAAATAGAGATTCTTGACTGCAATGCAGAGAAAGTAGACTGGAAAATGATGGAGGCGCGAATATCTACGTCAAAACCCGATATGGTGGCTTGCGCTTCTCTGGCTACATGTAACACATATCCGGTTGTAAGAACTCTTGAAGTTGCTAAGAAGGTCAATCCAAACACCCTCACCGTAACTGGGGGGCAACACTTTACGGCAACAGCCGAAGATAGTCTTCAACTCTATCCCGTAATTGATGTCATAATCCGCAACGAAGGCGAAGAAACATTAGTCGAATTGGTAAAATCAGTTCAAAACGGGTTGGGTTTCAAAGGGATACAAGGAATCTCTTACAGACATGGCAAAGAAATAATACACAACCCCACTCGGCCTTTGATTGAAAACCTTGAGGATTTACCCTTTCCGGGTTACCACCTAGTCAAACGCCTCATGCCAAAGTACCATTTCTCTATAATGGCAGGTAAAGACGCTCCATACGCCCTAATTGAGGGCGCACGGGGATGCAATCATCAATGCACTTTCTGTACACAGTGGCGTCATTGGCAAGCCTGTTGGCGTCTCAAATCAGCGAAGCGTCTAGCAGACGAAATGGCTTACTGCAGTCAAGAGTTCGGTAGCAAAATGATCTGGCTTACCGACGATAACTTTGGGACTGGACAGCGCCCCAAGGAAATAGCTGAGGAAATTATTGCTAAACAGTTGCCAAAGGATGCTTGGTGGTTTGTTCAGGCTCGATGCGACGACATTATCCGAAACAAAGACACTCTGCCCAGGTTGGCTAAATCGGGGTTAAGCTGGGTTTTACTAGGGATAGAGAATTCAAACCCTGATACGCTGGACTACTTCAAGAAGGGTATAACTCCAAACGACGCCAAGAGGGCAGTAAAGTTGTTGCAAGACAACGGCATATTCGCCCACGCGATGCTTATCATAGGCAACCGTAAAGAAACCTATCAATCCATTCGGCAACTCCGAGAGTTCGCCAATGACTTGGACCCAGATTTCGTAATGTTTGGCATCTTAACTCCTTTTCCTGGTACAGACGTCTACGCTGAAGCAGAACACAATGGATGGATCGAAGATCGCAATTGGAGCCACTACGATATGATACATGCTATTATGCCTACCGAAACAATGTCCACTCATCAAGTACAAGAGGCGCTCTATGGGTGCTACCGAGACTTCTACGGATCCTACAGCAGACGGCTCCGTGGCCTGTTCTCAAGCAATTCGATGAAGCGGCGCACATTCATGCATATGGCAACCTGGGGCGTAATGGGCAAAATTAAATCCTTGTTCTAGGTGAAAACTTGCCAAAAACTGTATCCTCCAAGTTTTTTATGCTTTTTTTGATAGCTACTGCTATTTTTGGGTTGACGCTTGTTCCATTACTTATACTTCAGCCTAACTTGCCAGCAGACCCAACCATTCTCCGCCGTCCAATCGTAGGGAGCCTATACATTGTGATCTGTGTTTTGGGTGTAGTCGCGGTGTTTTATCCAAATAAGTGTCGTATGGTGTTCAAAAAGCCAACCCAATCAATAAATCCTGATAAAGTGTCCGCTTTACCTTTACAACTTATAGGGCACCACCCAAACTGTAAAAAATTCTCGGCAAATAGAATCATAATCTACGGTCGGGTTTTTTGTGCTGCCTGCAGCGGTTTATTGATAGGCGCAATAGTTGCCATTGTCGGGATAGTTCTTTTTTCATTTGGTCTCTTTGATAGGTTGAGTGGGCCCTTTTGGGTTTTGACGGTGGGTGAAGTTCTGATGTTCGCTGGATTAGCTCAGATTAAGCTGGGTGGTTACCTCAAAATGGCGGTGAATGTCCTGTTTGTGATTGG
>JAXDAO010000124.1:0-2994 GCA_034679745.1 Bathyarchaeia archaeon | reverse complement strand
CTTCAAGATTGAAGTATACATGGTTTCGATGCAATAGAATCAATCGCTCGGTTTTTTCGCTAGCTTTTGAGTACCCCATTCTACCGTTGAGTTCTACATTTACGATCTGAGTGAGCTGGTCGCCTAGTAGCTCGAAAAATAATGGTGTCACGGGGTCGTTCCAGTAATCATCTGAGTAGCCTCTAGTCCATGCTGTGCTCTCAGTTTGTGATGCCGATTCCTTTGTTGCTATCTTCAATCTCCTCCCCAATAGGAGCTAAATAGCCTTGGGGGCGATTGATATTTAAGCTTAAGGGTTAACCGTCGCATAGTTTTAAATCAAACATTGAAGCGCCGCCACATTAGTTTCATTAACTTTCAACCAGACCACGAAAAGATATCATCTGCGGTTTTTTGTTGCTCTTTTTCAAGAGAATTGGTATCCTAATTTTTTTGCTGGTGGCTTATGGTGGCTAATAAGAGAGGGGGTTGTTGCATCAAATAAGCGGTTAAAAATATTAATTAGTGGTGGTCAAATACGCTCCTATATTTGGGGCGGTGTTTGGGTGTGACTAGAAGCAATTGGTTTTTTGTTGGCTTAGTAATGTTGTTGGCGTCAGTGTTAATTTTGGGCTATGTAAACGAAACTCAGCAGGCGCAAGCAAAAAACAACATCAAAACACTCGTCGTAGACGCCGCTAATGCCATCGCAGAGAACGGTGAGAGCGCCTTTGTGCAGTTTAGAGAAGAGGGCACAAAATGGTTCCAGGGTGAAACTTATGTTTTTGTTTGGAGAACCGATGGGCTTCGAGTTGTATATCCTGTCGATCGCAGCGGTGAAGGGCGAAACATGAGCTCCCTTTTTGACATCAACGGAAAGGCAATCGGTCAATTGTTCATCAAAATTGCAGTTAGTCCAGAAGGGGAAGGATGGATAGAATATAGTTGGCCAAAACCAGGTGAGGAAACACCGTCAACTAAAGACACGTTCATAAAGGGGGTTAGTTTTGGCAACCAAACCTATTTGGTTGGTTCAGGGCTATATGTAGAGGGTTTTGAAGCTGCTTTTGTAGTGCCCCTGCAGTATGTCGCCATCTTAATTGAGGTTGTAATTGCAACGACGGGCTTGTTTTTGGCTGTAGGTAAAAAGAGAAATTTTGGTTATGGAGTATTTTTGACCTTTGCAATCTATGTCTTCTACGATTTAGCTAGACTCGTGCCGATCGAAATCTCTAACAGTACTCTCTACCCAATTTTCTTTGTCGCAACCCTTTCAATTTTGTGGGCGGTCATAGAATTATACAAAGACGAGCGTTATAAGGGAACTCGATGAAAGTTGATGATTTTCCATGATTATATTAAAATAATAAGGGAGTGTGAAACAATTTCCAGGAATTAGCATTATGTAAGGTTAGTTTTTGAGCGTTATTTGCAGGTTAAGAGTTGCAGGGTGGTGAATCATTTCTAAATGGAAAAATGCTCAATTTTCTCCGTAGAATTACCTGCGACTGTAACCAAAGTGTGGTGTAAAGTTAGACATTAAAAAAAACTTGTTTTAAAAAAACTAATAGAAAGGGGCTAGGTTAATAATAGATTTTTCTTGGCAAATTCTTTGCTTCTTGAACCCATTGTTTTACTTCATTTAAAGTCGGTGGTTTTCGCACAAGGTTTTTCTCAGCATTAACTTGCAGCATTTTAGCATGAAGATTCTCGGGGATTCTTTTTGATAGTTCAACCACTGTGTCTACTCCTGAGGCTTCAAGTAGATCTGCGTATTCTTCGTCGACTCCTTTAATTCTGAAAAGGTCTGCCATATTAATCCATCTTAGAAGAGGTTGACTTGAGATGTCAGTTTTTTGAGATAGTCCTTTTCTTCCTTCTGGAGTTGCACCCGCTTCTAATAAATCCGTACTTGTAAAGATGTTATTTTCGTTTAGTTTTTTTGCGTACACTGGACCTATGCCTTCGAGGGTGCGCGCTTCGACATCAACAATTTTGTATTGAAGTTTTTCTTTTGCTGGTTCAGAAGTAGGTGGAATTTCCTCTTTTGGCGTTTCAGCTGCAGTGACTGGGGGACTGGAGGTTATTTCTTCAGCCGCTTTAACTTCTTGTTTTTTTTCCTCGATTTCGCTTGTGATTTCTTCGATAGGCTTTGGGGGTGGTGTTGTAAGCATCGTATAGCCGATCCAAGCACCAATAAGGAGAATAGCTATGAATGCGATGAAGACGGGAATGGCTATTACCCAAAACTGGGCATTCGCAAGTTCAGCTGCATCATTTGCGTTTAATAAACCAATGGTGCCTAGCCATTGTGGATAGAAAAGTGTAACAGTATAAACCACTGCGACGATAATACAGACTGCAAGTATTAATCCGCCTATTACCTGGTCTTTGCTCAATAAATTCACCAATAACAAGGTGTTAATGAATGCCTTTTAAGTCTTTCTTACATTACAACTGCCAACGTATAGAGCAGAGATGCAAAAATGCTTATCTGGAATGGTGCTACGGGCAGGATTTGAACCTGCGAACCCCTGCGGGAAAGGATATCCCATCCGTGGGGCCAGACCTGCCGGCCAAACGTTGATCTTGAGTCCTTCACCTTTGACCTGGCTTGGTTACCGTAGCATAGGTGTAGTACAAAAAGGTGTCTGGCTCCTGTCTTATTAATCATTTCCCACAAACAACTTGTTTTAATTAAGACCAACTGGTGCAAATATAGGTCCAAATTCCAATTTGCCTCGGTAATAAATAATGCACAAAAAAATGTTTGTAATTCAGGATGACAAAATAAAATTGTTTGCGATCCTGAATTTTTCAGAAAAAAGTTTTGCGATACATTCCTAATTGGATTACTTTATTTCTTTTTCCCTTTACTC
Organism: Bathyarchaeia archaeon; assembly: GCA_034679745.1. GTDB lineage: Archaea > Thermoproteota > Bathyarchaeia > Bathyarchaeales > Bathycorpusculaceae > Bathycorpusculum. The sequence goes on along the minus strand of JAXDAO010000124.1, from coordinate 136 downwards.
TTTGTCTTGCTTTTTGCCTTTGCCATTATTTACAACTCAACTAATATTTCTTGCCAAATCGTCATAAATATTTGTACGTTATATTTTAATAAGCACATTTTTAAATCGACACCACTTGTTAGAAATAAGCCTGATT
>JAXDAO010000123.1:0-6248 GCA_034679745.1 Bathyarchaeia archaeon | reverse complement strand
CGGACAAATCATCCGGCGACCTCTCAAGGGCAGTTGTGGAAAAACTAAAAAACCCAAAACAACAAGTCACCTTAACTTTAACTGTGGAAGCCTAACGATTTAGGGTTGCGTTAGCACCATATAATAGGTTGTTAGTGCAACAGCTGCCGTGAAAGCCATCAAAGCCGAAATCATTATCGCATCACTGCCAAAAGTCTACCCAGCCCCACCAAGACAACAAACAAAAAATATAGGAAGATTATACCCAGTTTTTAGGTAAGTCAGCTTTTTCAACGCTTTATTCACCTGAAGTACAGTATATGCGGGATGGAGTATAGCCCTACCATTTAGAAGCATTAGCTCTAACACTTATTGTACAGTTACCAAAGCGAAATTACTGGATCTGGGCGTCTAAAACAACCTGTGATTCAAAGGGCGCAGTTTCACGAATGCTTCTCGCATACAAAAAGCCTTGGACATGCCTACCGTTTCGTTCCACTGCATCCAAGAAGCGCTGTTTTAGGCTCTCTACTGTGTCGGGCGAACGGACAAAACCGTAGAAATGGACGAATCCTCCCTTTGGCTTGACAGTGTTGCAGGCAGCGTCCACAAAGTCAATGGCTGTTTCCGGCAGGTTCATTATTACTCGGTCAGCGGCGCCTTTAACTTTGCCCAAAGATAGTTCGCGAGCATCTCCACAGACTGGGAATACTCGATTTTCAACCCTGTTAACTCTCAAGTTTACTTTGAGCAGCTCTACAGCGTCAGGATTGAGGTCAATTGCGTAAACTTTGGCCTGCGGACACTTTTTGCCAATCAGCACCGAAAACGGCCCTACGCCTGCAAACAAATCAGCCACCATCTCGACTGGTTTAACCTGTGATGCTACCCGTTCATGTTCATGCGAAAGGCGAGGTGAAAAATACGCTTTAGCCACATCAACATGATATGTGCAGCCGAATTCTCGGTGGATGGTTTGGGTTTTTTGTTCTCCTGCGATAAAAGTATAGTCGCGAATGCGGTAGACTCCATTTATGTCGCCTGCTTTGGCGAGGACTGTTTTTATGCTTTTATGCGTTTTTAGAATAGCTTCTCCGATGAGACTTTGGTATGATTTGAGTTGTATTGGTATTTCTATTATGACTATATCACCGACTATGTCGAATGCCTGCGGAACTACGGCTAGCAGTTCGGGCGGCAATTTATCTTGAAGCACCTGTGTGAGATTTTCTGATGGTTGGTTTTTCTCCTCAAATACACCCGTCAAAACCTCAATATTGGGTATGACCTCCTTTAGCTTAGCTGACTCTGCGGCATCAAGTCGTCTGACCAATGGAACTTGGAGGCTCTCATCGTCTCTTGCAATGCCTAAAGACTTGTTTAATAATCCAAGTTTACCTAATAGGGAAATTACTTTTTCACCCTGATTTTTTGGAACTTTTACGCAAACTGTTGTTTTAGGCATTCTTTCAACTGCTTTTTTCTATTCTGTAGAGGTTGTTTACTGATTGAATTGTGAATTTAACGTTTAACATTTTTTCTATAAGCCAAATATTGGATTCGATGTGTTCAGAAATCGCCCGCGTTAGGAAAGAGGATTTACCTCCAGAAAGCGCCATGTAGGGAATTAACATGTCTGCAAGGAATTCGTCAACAGTCACCTGAGCGGATAGTTCTGCGAGAAGGCGTTTTGCCGCTTCTTTGCCAACGTCTTCAGCCATCTTCCTCAGTTCACCAATAGCATCTGCACCAAGGATTGCTCCCGAAGTTGTTTGAGCCCAAAGCACAAATGAACTACCTTTTTGGAAGGGATTTGATTGATCATTAACAACTTGTATGTCACAGTTGTAACCTTTTTGTGAGAGAATACTCTTTGCTGCTTTTGCTTGGCGCTCAGCCACTTGGCGATCAGCCAAAAAAGTACACACAGAAACACCATGTATGCTCTTGAGTTTGCCAAAACTTTCAAAAGTAAACGACTTCAGGTTGGGGCTTGGGTTAACAGTCATAGTTGCTTCACCCATACCCTTAGGGTAATAACCATATTTCTGGACAGCAATTTCAGCTTCAACGCCCATCTTTTTGAGCGTTGACAGAAGGATATTTCTCAGGTAGTTTATGGTTGGGGCATGGGCAGTGTCTGTTCCGCCTTTTGCGACATGCAAACGCACAGGTTTATCAGCGAAAAGGCATATTGGCAACGTCGATAAGAAAAGCATAGGAATACTGCCAGCAGTATCAATCACTGCCTCGATGTTGCCACCTCTGATAGTGTCGGGTGTAAACCAGAGTTCCCTTGAACCTAATGTTGCTCCCTCCACCTTTGCGTTGCTTAGTTTAGCTGAAGCCAGCACTGATTCTAGGTGTTGGTGTTTTAATCCTGGTCTTGGGCGATTCTCGCGTATGTTAGTAATGTGTAGGGGTTGTTTCTTGATGGCAGCAATGGCTATAGCTAGTCGTAGGATCGTTCCGCTTCCGCTTTTTTCACTGCCATCTATTTCAATCATTGAGCTTTTCCCTGTTTTTTGGCGCTTGCAGATAATTTATTAAGTGTCTTGGGTTATTTAGAAGTTTAAGAGGGAGCATAAAGTGAGCGCTGACAAAGAGAAACTAGATCAGCTTTTGAAAAAAGTCGAGGAATTAACAGTTACTTTAAACAAGGTTTCCGAGGAACTACGTTCTGTTTCTGCATCCCTAAAATCACTGGCTGTAGGGCAAATTACTCAGCCACCCACAGTTCATTTGATAACATCAACACCGAAACCTATAGCTGTACCAACAACGGCGCCTCTTGCTGAAGCATCAAAACAGCGCTCCTTAGACGACATTCGAATGTCTTTTCCAGAAGAACTAGAAGCTCGCCTAGGTTTTGAAGAGAAAGGCGACTACATTATGATTAAACCAAAGCAATTTTTGGGCTCTGAAAACTTTGCTAAAATAGCTTCAGCAGTAAGAGGTATGGGTGGCGAATACATCAGCGCGGGAAAAGACTCACATTTCAGGGTACCAAAGAAAAAAATCTAAAAAATTATTTGATATGTTTCCCGATTGTAAACGCTTCCTTTAGGGTCTGAGGTTGAGTTTTAACTTCTGCCCGCCCGGAAGCCTTCGGTAACAGCACACTCATCAAATTTATTTCTAAATATTTACACGAAGAACTAAACATCCCAACAATCAGTTTACAGGCTTCTGCGCCTTCTTCAGATGGAACCACTAAAACAGCTTTTTTACCTTTCAGCCTCTTTGAGGCTACATATGGACGCAAACGGTCTATTAACAATTTCATCTTAGCCGAGGCGCCATACCAGTAGAGGGGTGTCCCAAAGACTATAACGTCGGCTTTCTCCAATTTGGGATAAAGTTTCGCCATAGAATCTTTTAGTATACATTGATAGTTGCCTTTTTTGCAGGCCTTGCAGTCTATACAGGGTTCGATTTTAGAGTTGTAGAGGTACACTTTTTCTGTTGCATGCTTGTTTTTGCTTGCACCGTCCAGGATTGCGCTTACAAGCAAATCTGTGTTGCTTTTCTTTCGAGGGCTACCGACTAGACCTAGAATCTTCATACTACCTTCTATAGTAGGTTTTAGATTTTAATCTAACCACCCCATTAAGAAATCAAAATCTTTAGGTTACGCAAAAGGTTTTAAATTCATCTTGAAAAGGTTCCCAGTTTACCGTTATGTTAGTAACTGAAGCACCCTTTGGTCCTTTACTACAGAAATCCACCAGTGCCTTAACTGCAGACTCTTCACCTTCAAAGATCGCTTCAACTCTGCCATCTTCTAAATTGCGTACCCAACCCTTGACCCCTTGGCGCTGAGCTTGAAGCTTGGTGTTTTGCCTAAAGAAGACACCTTGGACTCTGCCACTTACAAATACGTGGGCACGGGCTTTCATGGGTTAAATCGTATTTTGGGTGTCTAATAGGTTTTCACTTTCATTGACCCCTCTCCTTCTTGGAAGTGTCGCTTCTGGGCGCGTTTTAAAAGAGTTTTCAGCGAGTATATGCGTGGAGATGTGCCATGTTCAAAGAGAATTCTGGGAAATTGATGGTTTATGCTTCAACGGGTCTTCCTAGCAAGAAACGCTTAGAGTCCGTTAGGGATGCCGCAAAAGAGACTGCGAAACGGTTGAATTTGGATTTTGAGATGGTACGTTTCGACCGAGCGAGTTCTCCAATCTATGTTTACTATGAAGAAAACGACGGGGAAGAGCCTATTCCGCTATATTGTGATGAGGGGAAAATTTCAGGGCTAGAGGAAATAAGCAGTGCTTTGAGAAATATGATGTTTGTTTTGTCCTTCCATCCTAAGCATCTGGTTCTGCGCCAGATTAGAAATGAGTTGCTTAAACTTTCCTAAATCGAATCGATTGATTCTCAAGCACTACTTCATAAACTTGGTTAACGTCGAATGTTATGCCTAGGCTATCGTATTCGTGTTCTGTTAGGAACAAAATTATTTTTGGTGTTGCCATTTGGTTACGCTGTGGCAGAAACGGCATTTGCGTTTGGAGAGCTTGCATTAGGTCTTGTGCCATTTTTGCTTCGTCAGTCTGTGGTCTTACGATGTAGGGATTAACTTCGCGTTCTTCAAGTAGCTCGATTCTTTTTCCTAGGTTGCCGTCTAAGTCGCGAGTTGATTCAATTTTGTTGACTCTAACACGGAACAAGCATTTCACACTCTTGATTAATGGATAGGAGGTCATAGATTTAAACCATTAACAAAAAGCAACTAAGCATTTTATTGTTGGACTAATTAGTGATAGAAGAGGAATCCGGTTTGACCTGTTTTTTGATCTCAGCTATTCTATCATCAATTTGCTTTAATTGGTCTCTGAGGGTTTTTATTGATTCTGCCATCTGTTTTCGTCCATGTTCAAGGTGCTGAAGAGAATCTTGGCAACCGGTTTTATCCTCAAGGAAAGGACTGAACGGTGATGGCATATTTGGGATAGATGTGGCCCCGGTTTGGACATTTAGAACATCTCTTGCAAATTCATTGAAGAGACTGCTGATGTTGTTGAAGATTTCAGCCTGTTTTATGATTGCTCGTTTCAGAATTGCTTGGCCTGATTGGGTGATTTTGTAGACTTTTAGGTTTCGATTTTTCTGTTTTTCCCAGTGTCCTTTGATGTATCCTGATTTTTCGAGGTCGCGCAAGATTGGGTAAACGCCGCCGGGTGTGGGTTGCCAGAAGCCTTTGGTGCGGTTATTGATTTCTTTCATGATTTCGTAGCCGTGCGAGGGTTTCTTGCTAAGGAGAATGAGGATGCCCATGCGTATGTAGCCTTTTTGGACTTCTTTCATCCAGTTTTGCGCGGTTGTATCTTCGATTTCAGGATTCATTTTGTTCGAATATAGTGTTCCATAGGTAATACTTATATTTTGCCGCAATATATTGCACTGAATAATATTGAAAACGGTCGTTCGTTATAGATGAATAGCGACAACATAATTGAAGTAAAGAACTTGACTAAAACCTTCGGTAAATTCACAGCCGTAGATGACATAAGCTTTGATGTCAAGAAAGGAGAGATCTTTGGGTTACTGGGTCCAAACGGTGCAGGTAAAAGCACAATCCTGCGTATTTTGTCGACTTTAGCTAGACCTACAAGTGGCAAAGCGGCAATTGGGGGCTATGACATAGTAAAAGACGATAATAAGGTTAGGGAAATGTTGGGAATTGTTTCGGAAAAAATGATCATTTATGACAGGTTAACTGCTAAGGAGAACCTTTGGTTTTTTGGTTGTCTTTTTGGGATTCCTAAAGAGACGCTTAATAAAAGAACAGATGAGCTACTGGCGCTTGTCAACCTTACTCAGTACAAGGATAAGCAGGTTGGCACGTTTTCCACGGGTATGAGGCAGCGGATGAATGTTGTCCGTGCCTTGCTCAATGAGCCCAGGGTGTTATTTTTGGATGAGCCTACTTTGGGGTTGGATCCTCAATCTTCGGTTGAGATTCGTGATTTTGTTAAGAAATTAAACAGGGAAAAAGGGACCACGATTATTATTACGACTCATATGATGGTTGATGCGGACATACTTTGTGATCGAATCGCGATCATTGACCATGGCAAGATTATTGCGCTTGATACATCTGCGAACCTTAAAAAAGCCACTCTTGGGGCCAACACTCTGATTATAAAATTAGAAATCTGCAACCTGAACGGTGAGATTGTGGCTAAAATTAAGGCGTTGCCCTGCGTTGATGCTGTTACTCAAGAAGGCGAAACAAAACTACGCATAATCGTTCACGGGGAAAC
>JAXDAO010000122.1:0-2971 GCA_034679745.1 Bathyarchaeia archaeon | reverse complement strand
TCTGATTCATAAAGAAGACCCGGCAAATGATTAAATAAAATAAAAGATTGTTTAATTACTTATGCTTAATTGCGTCTGCTAACTTTTGGCTTCTCTGTGTTTTGTTGGAGAAACAGGTTTGTTGGTTTATTTGTGGGCTGTTATTATTCCGTCTTCCATTAGGACTCTTCTGTCTGCGTAGTCAGCTACTTCTTTTGCGTGAGTAATCACTATGATGGTTGTTTTTGTTTCGTCGTGGAAGCGTTTAAGCAAATCCATGACTTGTTTGCCTGTTTGTGAGTCTAAGTCGCCTGTGGGTTCGTCAGCGAAAATAACTGCTGGCCTGTTAGTTAATGCTCTGGCTATGGCTACACGCTGCATTTGTCCGCCGCTTAACGTAGCAGGTAGCTGTTTTGCTTGATTAGAAAGCCCTACGCCTGCTAAGAGGTCTTCGATTCGTGTTTTGAGGTCTTTGCTTAAACCTGCAAGATCGGCTGGTAGTGAAATGTTTTCTCTGGTGTTGAAATGAGGTAGCAGTGCGTAGCTTTGGAAGATAAAGCCCATTTCTAAAAGTCTAACTTTGGATTTTGCTGTGTCATCCATTTTATGCAGGTCTTTTCCTCTGAATAGGACTATACCGTGGTCTGGGCTGTCTAGTCCTGCCATACAGTTAAGCAGAGTGGTTTTTCCTGCTCCTGAGTTGCCTACTATAGCTAAGAATTCGCCTTCTTTAACGTCAACGTTGACGCCTCTTAGAGCATAGACGGTTGTGTTGCCGAGGTTGTAGTTTTTTGATAATCCTCTTACTGCGATGATTGTGTCTTTAGATATTCCTGATATGTCAATGGCTTGTGTGTTGAAGAGGTCTTTGCTGTAAACAAAGTAGGGGATGTCTGAGCCGAAAAAGTCAATCCACATTTTCAGCATTTCCGCTTCAACAAATAGGTCTACGCTTAACTCAGCCATAGGTTTAAGTGAAGTTTTGAATGTTTCAGTTGAGTTTATGGTTTCAATGTTGTTTTTGGTTGCTTCCAAGTAGTCTCGGAGATAAATTTGGCATTCCTGCAGCCTCTTTGAAACTTCAGAGAGTAGTTTTTCTCCTGCTTTAATTTGCATGTTCATTTCAGATATAGACTTGTTTAGTTCAACTGCGTCGTTGCTGAATTTGTATGCTGTAAGCACAGCTTTTGGAACTTGATAGAGCTTGAAGATTCTGGTAATCAAGTTATCAACGTCTTGCAGGGAACTTAGTTTTGCAGCTAAAATTCTGAAAAACAGCTCCAGTTTCTTTTGCAGTTTAGCTTCAGCCGCTTTAAAGTGTGTTCCCGCCACGCAGGTCTCCAGTTTCTTGAGCATTTCAAGAATTTCTTGTAGCCGATTTACTGTGGGTTCTAAAAAGACAGCGAAAAAGTTTGCGATGAGCAGCTTATCCACTAGTTCCTCCACATTAAAATCTGTTTTAGCTGCTTGACCAGTAAAAGTTGAGGGGTTAAATGCTGAAAGATAAAATCTGTAACTTTGAGTTTCCTCTAAATCCCAAATTGAAATGTAGCTTTTCTGTTGGACTTCGCGGTAGCTTGCTGGAACCTTTTTTTGTAGTTCTTTTAGTTTTTCGTCAAAGGCTTTGGATAGGTTAGGTTCAACTGTTTTGATGAAGTCTTTAACTATTTTTGATGTTTCCTTAAGCTCTTGGTCGCTTTTTAGTTGCTTACGGAGTAGTGCTTCGTTTTGGTGGTAGTATTTTTTGAAGCGGTTAAACAGGTGTCCGGATTCGATATCTGAGATGGTTTTTTCGTTGGGGCTGCTGTTTTTTTGGGCAGCAACAAAAACAAAAGTGTTCAGTTCCTGGCTTAAAACAGCTTTTCCCGGTACATGCAGGATTCTTCTGCAGTCAGCTGCCAGGGTTTTTTGTAGTTTCTGGTTAGTTTGTCTCTGCGCTTTATCTATTAATCCTGCAGTGTAAACTTTCAAAGTTTGTTTCCTCCCTGCTTGAATGGTCCCTGCTCGTATTTTGAGATTTTTCCGTCAGTCATGTGTACGATATAGTCGCATTGTTCAGCGATCCATCTGCTATGTGTGACCAATACAAAGGTTTGTTTGTTGATTTTGTTGATGCGGCGGAACAGATTCATGACTTCAGTGCTTGTGGTGGAGTCTAAGTCTCCTGTAGGTTCGTCTCCTAGAATGATGGCTGGTTCAGTGATGAGTGCTCGTGCTATGGCTACTCTTTGTTGTTGTCCGCCTGAAAGTTCAGATGGTTGATGATAGAGTCTGTCGCCCATTCCGAGTTCTCTTAGCACCATTTTTGCTTGTTCCCGTGCAACCCCTGCTTTTAGGCCTTTTAGTAGCAGGGGGGTTTCTACGTTTTCAACTGCAGATAGAAATGGGAACAGGTTGAAGAGTTGGAATATGAAGCCTATTTGGTCTCTGCGGAAAGTAGTCATTTTTCCGTCTGAAAGCTTTGAGGTGTCGATGTCTCCGATTATGATTTTTCCTTCAGTGTGGCGGTCAAGATGCCCGATCATGTTTAGTAGGGTTGTTTTTCCGCATCCTGAAGGTCCCATAATAGCCATCATGTCGCCTTTTTTAACTGTTAAGTCTATTCCGCGTAGTGCGTGGACTTCGTTTGATTTTCCTTTGTTGTATTTTTTATGTAAGCCTGAAATGACCAGTATATCCTCTTGGTTGTTGGTTTGTGAATTCTGTGTTTGGGTTTGTTTTTTCATCCTACATACCTCAAAGCTTCTGCTGGTGGAATTCTTGATGCTACCCAGCCTGGGATAAATCCTGCTACAAGCGCGATTAAGGTGATGAAGCCTAAGTATACGGCTATGTCGTTCCACGGAATCACTAGTGTGGCGCCTTGCATGTTGGCGAAGCCTATGCTGATTAAGACTCCGTCGACTACACCTATGACTAGTCCAATGATGCCTAGCACTACCAGTTCTAGTAGTACTGAGATCATGACTTGGCTTCTTGGGAACCCGATTGC
>JAXDAO010000121.1:0-6084 GCA_034679745.1 Bathyarchaeia archaeon | reverse complement strand
AACTATAGCGGACCCTACCAAAGCAGCATGAAAATCTTCAACTCAAACTACCGCAACGATCAAAAACGTATAGCGAAATTGACCAATAACGGGAGAGTCCCCAAGGACATCCTGCAAGATTTAATTGACGCTCGCAAAGTCAAGAAGCTTAAAGCTAAAATCGATGAGTCAGCAGAAACTGTTCGTACCCTACTTGGTCACTATTATTATAAGAGTAAAACTGACTTTCAGGGTGCTGAAAAGGCTATTCAACTAATCGAAGAAATCAAGAAACTCTCGTGGGGAACCCAAATTCCGGAAGCACTAATCAAGCTGCTAACTGCATCTACAGCTCCCTCACCAATGATAAAACATCTTGGGCAGGATCTTCAGAACTCTATGGATAAATGGGAACAGCAGTTGAAAGATATTGAATCGTTGATTCCCCCAAAAATTCTCCGTTCTGATGATGCTATTACTCAAGCATCTCTGCCAGTGGTTGAGGAATGGGCAACAGAAATAGAAAGACAACTAACTCCTCTTTCTAATCTAACGAATGAAACCTTATCTGTAGCTAAGGTTGACCCACAAAATTATAAGCAACTCATCGAAGATCTCAAAAATGCTGAGGAAATACGTAAAAAAGAAGCCCAAATTGTAGGCGAAAAAACTCAACTTCAAGAGAAATATGGCGTCCGCTTTCAAGGTTTGAAAACTGACTGGCAAGAAATTGTAACAGTGCTTGAATGGGTTAAAAAAGTTCAATTGGCGTTCGGTGACATCCCAGTCCCTGAAACTTTTGCTGAGATTGCCGCGAAAGGATCATCTGTTGCTCCATTGAACACAGAACTGGTTCAACTACGAAACGCTTCACTCAATGCTTTATCAGACTTCCAAAAGCGTTTTGACACTGAGTTACGCTACCAAAACCAGCCTCTCAAAGATTTGGAAATCAAACTAATAATTAAACGCATACAGGCATTACGTGACCGAGTTGATGACCTGCAGGTCTGGATAGACTTTAAAGACGCCAAAAATCGCTTTACTCTACGTGGTTTGGATGCATTCTTTAATCGCTTAGTTGATGAAAAACTTCCGTCCGTTGATTTGGTACCTGTTTTCCAAAAAAGCGTTTACCAAGAATGGATAAACCACATCTACAATGAAGATCAAAAACTCGGCAGATTCCGAAGAGAGAATCATGAACAACTAATCGCTGACTTCAAACAATTAGACCAAGAGCTTATTCACCTTACATCAGGTATGGTTATTGAAGCTGCAAACAGCCGCAAACCACAAGATATCCTCATACAAGCTGCAGATGCAGAAGCAGGCATACTATCAAAAGAAGCTGCCAAAAAACGACGTCTCATGCCCATCCGTATTTTACTGCAAAAAATTCCAAACTTGATAGTTAAACTAAAACCGTGTCTGTTAATGAGCCCTATCTCTGTAAGTCAGTTCTTACCACCGGATGCGAAGTTTGATTTAGTACTCTTTGACGAAGCCTCACAACTTGTTCCTGAAGACTCAATCTGCGCAATTTATCGCGGAAAAACAATCGTTGTCGCAGGAGACGACAAACAGTTACCGCCTACTTCATTCTTCCAAAAGAACCTGCTTGATGATGTCGATTGGGATGAGCTAGCAGATGATGACGTAGAAGTCTTTGATAGCATCCTGGATGAATGTTTGGGGATCGGTTTACCAGTAAAAACCTTAAAATGGCACTACAGAAGCAAACATGAAGAATTAATTGCATTCTCTAACCATCGTTTCTACGATGATACCATGATCACTTTTCCTTCTGCCCAAGCTGAAACTGACAGTTTAGGTGTAAAACTAGTCTATGTACCTGATGGCATATACGACCGTGGGGGCAAACGAGACAACCCTAAAGAAGCAGAAAAAGTCGCAGACCTGATCTTTGAGCACTTCAAGAACTATCCAAAAAAAACTCTCGGTGTCGTTACATTCAGCATAGCTCAAATGGATGCTGTGACAGAAGCAATAGACCGACGCCTAAAAGAGCAACCTGACTTTGAACATTTCTTTAAAGGAGACCGCTTAGAAGGCTTCTTCGTAAAGAACCTAGAAAATGTACAGGGCGACGAACGTGATGTCATATTCTTTAGCTTAGGCTATGGCTATGACCAGAACCATCAAATCACAATGAATTTTGGTCCGCTCAACAAACCAGGAGGCGAGCGCCGCTTAAACGTGGCTGTCACACGTGCGCGTGAAAAAGTTCTTTTGATTACATCCATCAAGGGTTCAGATATCAATCCCGATACCCAAGCCTTAGGGATCCAAACTTTACGTAAATACATAGACTACGCAGAACTTGGCACACGCACTCTAAAGACATGCAAAACCAAAGCGGGCACTTTCGATTCGGCTCTAGACGAAGATGTTGCTAACGAAATCAAGAAGCTAGGCTATAAAGTGGTCCCTCAAGTAGGCTGTAGCGGTTACAAAATAGATTTAGGAGTAGAGGATCCAGTTAATCCAGGATCATTCCTGCTAGGCGTTGAATGTGACGGCTCAACGTATCAGTCTAGTAATAGCGCAAGGGACCGCGATCGACTCCGCGAACAAGTACTTCGTCAGTTGGGGTGGCGCATTTATCGTATTTGGTCACCTGCTTGGGTTGCAAGACGTGACTCAGAAATCCGTCGCTTAAAAGAAGCTCTTGAGAAAGCAAGTAAACAACAGATTGAAAAAGACGCTCAAAAGCCAATAACTGGTCCTACTGCTGATATTCAGAAGAATCAATATAGCGGAACTGAAAAAATCGGTGTACCCTACAAAGTGCATCCTTTGAAAGCAACTTATAATCCATATATTAAAGTCTCCAACGACGGAGCGACAGTCGATTCGAGGCAGAAGAACGAGTTTCACTTCCCCGAAAACCGCAAAAACCAAACTGTACTCTTGAATGAATTAATACAGAATGAGGGACCCGTACATTTCGACTATGCTGTTGAGCGGCTTGCTGCAACATGGGGTATAAAACGTGTATCACTGAAAATTTCACATGCGGTTAAGGAATCCTTGAACAAGCTTATTCGCGAACAGAAAGTAGCGATCAAAGGTAGTTACCTCTGGCCAATTGGACTAAAAGAAACCCCAATACGTGTTCCAACCCAAGGCATTCCAGAATCAAAACGTAAACCTCAGTACATTGCACCCGAAGAAGTCGAAGCTGCAATGGAGCAAATAGCCCGATATGCTTTGGGTATAAGTGATGATTCACTTGTTTCTGAAACCGCGAAAGTTTTCGGTGTCAACTATATAGGTGAAGAAGCTAAGATGGTTTTCTCTGATGTGCTCAAGAGGTTGGTTAGGGAAAGAAAACTTGTCTGTAAGGATGGCGGCGTAATAACTGCGGCTTAATCCTTATTTACCTTTTTTATTAGTGTAGGCAAGTCATTTAATGATGTTATAATGTAGTTTGCCCCGTGGCTCGTTAATTCTTCTATTGTCGAGAGCCCTGTCGGTAAGCCTACTACGAGGGCTTTGATTTCTTTCGCGCTTTCTACATCTACCTTGCTATCTCCAACTATTAGGGTAGTGTTTGCTCGTGCATCAAGCTTTCTGAGTGCCAGCTCAAATTGTTCAGGGTTAGGCTTAACACGCTTAACCCTGTCCCGTGGAACTACTACTTGGAAATAATCTGCTATCTTGAAACGTTTTAGTATGTAATTTGTTGCTGCCTCGCCGCTGGTTGTGCAAAGCCCAACTTTTAGCTTCATTTTTTTGAGTTCTTTGAGTGTTTCAACGGCGCCGGACTGAAGATTAGTGGTTGTGGCTGCTTCCATCTCGTATTTTTCGGCTATAGCTAGGATTTGAGTTCGGGCTTCCTTAAGGGTTTTAGCATTTTTGCCGTTGTTTTTTAGGTAAATCTCTGTTTTTTGCATCATATCAAAGATGCTCTCGTTAACCTCTAGGACCGATCCAGGAACTGTTATTCTCATTAAGTAGCTTCTAACTTCTCCACGCAAGGCTTTGTAGTCAAGATTAAAAACTGCCAGTGTTCCGTCTAAATCGAATATAACTGATTCTATCGGCATAATTAGTGGCTCCGTTTTCAGCGAGTTTGGGGTTTACACTTCGCTAACAGAAATATACTTTGTGGTCAGTGAAGATAAGTTGACTATCTTGTTATGACGACTTTGACAGCTTTCTCAGATGGGTTATCAAACGTTTGTAGTGCCTTCTCAAGTTCATCAAGTTTGAACCTGTGAGTTATTAGCCCCTTGACATCTACTTTTTTGTGTGCTATCAACTCAATAGCCACTGGATATTCAACTGGGGAAATATACATAGTAAAAAACGACGCCTCATCTGCATCCTCCAAGTTCAGGTAACCCTTAGATTCCCCGATAAGGGCAACTTTGCCAGCTTTACGGACCAGAAACGGAGTTTGCTCAACAGTTTCTTTGGTTCCGGCAGCTTCAATGACAAAATCTGATCCCCTCTTCGTCAGTTTAGGCACTGTCTTGATCACATCCTGTTTTTTGGCATTTATTACAACTTCTGCACCATACTTTTCAGAAAGTTTCAATCTGTAATCTTCGATATCCACTGCTATAACTCGACAGCCCTTCATCAAAGCCACCTGCGTCAACAATAAACCAATAGCGCCTTGTCCAACTATTGTTACCCAATCGCTCAAATTAGGCGTCAAACTATTCATCACACGAAGAGCCAACGCAACTGGTTCGACTACCGCAGCTTCTTCGTCACTTACGTTTGGTGGTATAGAAATCAAACTTCTAGGCGGTATGGCTTTTGATTCAGCGAAAAAGCCATCTCGTGTTAGTCCATAGAACTTTCCTCGAACACAATAGGTCGGTAATCCTCTTAGGCAGAAGTAACAGTGCCCACAGTTGACGATAGGAACCATAACAACCCGCTCGCCAGTGTCCTCTCGCACTCCGCAAGCGTCGTGCCCGATGATTCTGCCTCTCTTCATCCATTTCCAATCGCCATGATAGAAGTGCATGTCAGTTCCACATAGGCTTCCAGCTGTGAAATTAACAAGTACGTTTTTGCCCTTAACTTCTGGCTTTGGTATATCCTCTATTTTGATGTTGTTTGCTCCACGATAAATTGCAGCCTTCAAAAAGATCAAGCACCCTGCTATACAGGCAGAGAATGCCGAATTTATCTCTACTGTTTTTATGTAAGTCAAAATAAAATATGTAATAATTGGTCGATAAATATGAATTTGGAAGAATTCACTAAAGAGAGACTCTGGCAACTCCTAATAGAAACTGTCCATGCTTCTGTCATGTACCCTACTCATAAAGCCTACGTTCGTGACTCCGTCTTGCCTTCCGCTCCAAATATCTCCCCTACAGAACTCGCTGAGCGGTTCAGTATGCCCTTTGGAGAAGCGTTGGTTATTTTAGATGAACTTTTGCCTACAAAAAAGGATACAGCTTAAGGATAAACGACAAATGATTGAATAAAAGTTGGGGAATCGGTTTATTCGACTACGTACCTGTAGGTTACGTGTTCTCCTGCAGTTTGGCTTTTTCGTGTAATCTTTAGTACGTCACCGGGTTGTGCTCCGATTGCTTTGACTGCTGGGTCGCCTGATCTGATTTGAGGCATCTGGAAGGGTTTAACTTTGAATTGGGCAAGGAGCTGATTCTTTTCTTTTTCGCTTAGAATTTCGTGGAACGGGACAAGTGCATGCTCGAATATGTCAAAGACTGGGAATGATTTTGGAAGCAACTCTACATTCTTCTTCTTTGCGCCGAGTTTAACTGCGTGGGTATAGCGCCCTTCAGTGACTACGATCGCTCGTTCGAGCTCTTTTTCCTTCATTATCTTGTAGAGGGTATTCATCGCTGCAATACCCACAGTGGCTTCGCCTAAAATACACCATACAATAGCTCTTTCTTTGTCCTGTGGGATATCAATAATGTAGGCGTATGCACCTTCGAATTTTTCTTTCTCAACTAGTTTGTACTTTCTTAGTTTTATTAGAACTTCTGCTTTACGTTCCTCGATTGTTAGGACTTTGGTCAACCACAAACCCTCAAAGTAAGAATACTCGGAACCTAAAAGAATCATTTACCCTTAAACTTTTCT
>JAXDAO010000120.1:0-2708 GCA_034679745.1 Bathyarchaeia archaeon | reverse complement strand
TTGGGTCTTCCTCTGGCTTTTTCTTTGAGTCCCTCTTTACCTTCTAATAGATAGCGGTTCCACCATCGATAAAACATGTCTCTGCTTATCCTAGTATAAGTACATATGTCAGTGACGGACCAACCTTGTAATCTCTTCTTTACAATCCATGCTTTTAGCTGCTCTAAATCTTGATCCAAGCCCTCTCCACTCTTGTGATAATATTACGATGCAAGAGTGTAAGGCATTTTCTAGATAGAACAGTGTAATCCTGTGTTGATATGGTGTTTTTTTGTTGTACAGAATTTTTAATAAGTATGAATATACTGTTACTCTGATACTGCTTAGCGATTCGCTAACTATATATAAAGTTGGCGTATATTGAGTTGTCAGATAGTGGGGTAGAATAGTAAGTGTCAAAGAATCCGCAATCAAAAGATGAAGCTCTGGAAGCATTAGACTTCATTGTAAACGTCCTAAAAGAGCATGAGAGGGACTTAGACAAACTTATCAGTGAATTAGCCACGGTTACGGAACAGATGGGCGATACTAGTGAATTGACTGGTAAAGTAGAGAAAGTGGAAGAGAAAATTAGCGGTCTTCAAAAAGAAGTGGCTAATTTGATTGGTTATGTATCAGCGGGCACTTCAAAACCAGCTCCGGCTGTAGTTGTTAGGGAACAGCCACAAATAATGGCGCCCACGGCTCCTGTAATTACGCAGGGTAGACCAGCGGTTATTCTTCGTTGTAAGAATTGGGAAGATTTTCAAGCCTTGGCTGCAGGAGCTCAAACGGTATCTTTTATTTTTAAGGAAGAAGAGAAAGTTTTCCAGGCAGATGCATTAAAAGGCTCGCAAATCATCAACTACAATGGTGCAATTCCCAAGTTTTCTGCTGTGCTTAAGGCGTTTTTATCTAAGCAGCTTAATGTTCCAGAACAGTTTATTCTTGAGGGCGTTCTAGCCCCAAGTTAAATATGTTTTTAACTTAGTCTTAATCAGTATTTGTGCTCATTATTTTGGAGTCATAATCCTTATAGGCTTTTTTGGATATCTGAAATCTTGTTAGTGATTGGAGTGACTGGTTAAGGTTGAAGGCGAATCCAGTAGCCAAAATCAACTTTTTCCGTTTTCGAAGCCTTCTCCTTTCTCCTCGAACGACGGATGGCTAATGGCCTAACCAACACACTTACACCATCACCACACTAACAAACTTTAGTTACTATCAAAATTGAAGCTATTGAAGGGGTGTGATTCTTATTTCATACAGGTATGGCCAATTTTTCCCAGTAACAAATAGCCTGTTTGTTTTTTGATCATATGCTATGCCGTTTAAGACATCATCGGAACCCTTTGGTTGGTATATTCCAGTTAAGTCTATCCAACCCTTTACATGTCCAGTGTGTGGGTTGATAATGGCTATTTTTTGTGTTAGCCAGATGTTGGCGTATATGTCTCCGTTGATGTATTCAAGTTCGTTGATGCGATATACAGATTCGTTGCCGTCTGTTACGTTTACTTGTCCAATGGTTTCGTAGGTGACTGGATCTAGTATCGTTAAAGTTGGGCTTCCGTCGCTCATTATGAGTTCGTTGCCATTGTAAGCTAAGCCCCATCCCTCGGTTGTATACGTAAAATTGTCAATGGCCTCGAAAGTCTCCATGTTGTATATAAAACCGATATTCTCAAGCCAAGTTAATTGCACCAATGAATCATTAACGATCGCTAGGCCTTCTCCAAAAAAATCGCTTGCTAAAGTGCGCTCCTGTGTTACTTCGCCGGTTTCGAGGTCTACTTGACGTAAATATGATGTTCCATAACCGCCTGTACTCTCAAATAGGGATGCATTGTTGTATACTAGACCCTCTGTGAAAGCGCCGATATCATGGGGGTATTTGTTTATAATTTCGTATGTGTAGAGGATTGGAGAATTCGAGGTTGGGTTTTGCCATTGACTCATTGTAGCAAACACAACCGCAGCTGTAACCACTAAAATTATCAATAATAAGACCGCTGATAGGTGCTTTTTATTCATAATGAAGCAAAAGTGTTGTTCATATTAATATGCACAACGCCAAAACAAAGAAAACTGTAAAGCGAAACACTTAAGTGCTCAGGGAAACTAACATGTTTCTCAGACCAAAAAATAGGTGTTGAAATCAATTGGCTGTAGAAGGTTTTTTCGAAAACAAAAAGGAACCAGTAGAAGCCAAAGTCGGAGACTTAACCCCGCAATCTAAAGCAGTTAATGTCACGGCCAAGGTAGTATCCAAAACTGAAATACGTGAAATCCCAATGGGCAGAGACGGCTCACCACACAAAGTCAGCGATGCACTCATCGGAGACGAAACAGGTGTAGTCTACCTAACACTATGGGACGACAACATTGAAAAAGTAAACGATGGCGACACCGTACGTGTTGAAAACGGCTATGTAACTCTATTCAAAGGAAACATACGCCTAAATATCGGCAAATACGGCAAACTGGAACCAGCCCAAACACCACTTGCGGCAGAAGTGAACACAGAAAACAATGTATCAAGCAAGGCATATGAGCAAGAAAGGCGACCATTCAGAGGCGGCAGAGGCGGTGGACGAGGATTCGGTGGCGGCTATGGCGGTAGAGACCGACGTGGTGGCGATCGTCGCGGTGGCGGCGGTTACAGGCCAAGATACTAAAGGTCCAATCTGTTTAGGAAATTAGAAATTTCTTTTTTTGTTTTTTTATCT
>JAXDAO010000119.1:0-6167 GCA_034679745.1 Bathyarchaeia archaeon | reverse complement strand
TGACAACTCAATATACGCCAACTTTATATATAGTTAGCGAATCGCTAAGCAGTATCAGAGTAACAGTATATTCATACTTATTAAAAATTCTGTACAACAAAAAAACACCATATCAACACAGGATTGCACAAAAAGCTCCAAAAAAGTCAATGCAAACTTTCTCTCTGAACTGCCATATGCCCTCTTATTTTCAGTAAATATTTGTCTTAAACTCAGTTTATGATTGTACCAACATTTTTACCCCGAATCGCCGCTAACATGTTCTCTGGTTTAAAACCGCTAACCACTACGGTTTTGACTTTATTGCGTTTGAGAACTTTAACTGCTTCAGGATCAATAATTTGATGAATGCCTGCTTTATGTTCATTCTGGTCAAAAACATTAGTTAACTCCTCAAAGGTTAAATGATCAAGTTTTATTGCGTCTGGATGCTTTCTGGGGTCTTTATTGTAAACACCATTTTGGTCGGTGCCTTTTACAAGTAAATCAGCTTTTATCCGTTCAGCAACGAGCGTAGCAACGGTATCTGTTGTTATTCCCGGTTTTAAGCCACCCATGACGACTATTTTTCCTTCATTTAAGCATTGGGTTGCATCGTCTAATGTTACCGCAACTCTGCTACAGCTGACGTCTCCGAGTCTTTTTAAGAAAAGCTGTGCAAACAGGCGAGAACACGAAATCGCAACCTCATCTTGCGCATTCATATCCAACCCCAGTTCCTTGGCCAAACCGATAAACTGTCTGGCTAATGCGCCTCCTCCTAAAATCACCGCCACTTCATGGCCTTCTGTTTTGATTTGTTTTATGATGTCAGCGTATTTTCCTATTAATTCAATGTTGATTGGGTTGGCAACGACACTTCCGCCTATTCGGACTACGATGCGCACTTTATGGTCCTCTTTAGTGCCTCTATTGTAGCGGGAAGTTAAAAAATCTTTAATATATAAAAACTGCAATTAAGGCACTGCAAAAGGAAGAAACACAATGGTCTTCACTGAAACCTTCATGTTAAAGCCGTTGCCACCTTTTAGCCTAGATTTATCTGCACAAGTTTTTTCAAACGGCGACAAACAAGTCCGCACATACACAAATAACGAATTCAGACAAGTTTTCCAGGTTGGCGGATGCCTCGTTTTTGTAAAAATAACTTCTATGGGAACGGTTAAACAACCAGAACTGTATATCGAACTAAAAGCAAACAAACCAATTACACCAGAAATAAAAAAAGCAACAGAACAAACAATAACATACATTTTCAACCTAAACTTCGATCTATCATCATTCTACAGAGAAATAGCCAAAGATCTTGTACTGCACAAGGTAACACAACAGCTCTATGGCTTTAAATTTCCAACAACACCAACTGTCTTTGAAGGACTGGTAGATGCTATTGTTGAACAACACATTTCTATTAAAGTTGCACGTACAATCGAGGATCGGATAGCAAAAAAATTCGGTCAGCAACTGGGTCTCAAAGATGAAACCTACTATGCATTTCCGACACCCGAAAATATCAAAGACGCATCCATAAACGACATCCGATGTTGTGGTTTAAGTCAACGCAAAGCCGAATACTTGCAAAATGCTGCACAACTAATTGTCGATGGCAAATTAAACCTTGAGCAGCTAAAAAGTAACACTGACTCTGAAGAAACCATCGCTACATTGGACGCTGTAAAGGGCATAGGTGTTTGGACTGCAGAGTTAACAATGTTGCGCGGGATGCAACGCTTCGACACGCTCCCAGCTGATGATTTCGGAATAAGACGAGTAATTTCAACTTATTATTATAAAGGCAAACCAATTAAACAGGCAGAGGCACGAGAAATCGCCAAAGCCTGGGGAAAATGGAAAGGACTAGCCGCCTTCTACCTCATCATCGCTGAAGCTAAAGGCATCTTTATTTAGCTTATCAAACGCTTTTTCATCAAATTAATGCTGATAATAAAGAAGAAAACAGTTATCAAAATCAACCAGACGAGGCTAATTATTAAGAGTATTTCTGTACTTAATCCAAGAATTGGTTCCACACTCGACGCAATAGCTCCCCTACAAACGTTCACCACATGGGTAAGAGGCAAAATAGCCATCGCAGCTACCTGTACACCTAAAGGTAACGAGGTGAGCGGAAAGAAGGTACCACTCAAAAAGAGCATCGGCGTTAAGAATAGAAATGAAGGATAATTGAAGAAGTCAATGTTTGGTGCTAACGCAGTGAAGCACATAGCAATAGCGCCAAACATTAATCCACCAAAAAACGCGATAACCGGCACCAACAAGAATAGCGGACTATTGATTAAACCAAAGATCGCAATTACGCCAAGAACAATGGTCGCGTTTATGGTTGAACGTGTTGCACCCCACAGGAGTTCTCCAGCCACGACTTCTTCGACACTTACCGGAGTAGCTACTATTGCATCAAAGGTCTTCTGGAAATACATACGCACAAAAGAGGCAAATGTGCACTCGAAAAAAGAGCCGTTCATAATTGCTATTGCAACAAGAGCCGGCGCAAGGAAGTAAATGTATGGTTGCCCATTTATGTTTTGTACAAAACCACCCAATCCAAAACCGAACGCTAGCAGGTAAAGAATCGGTTCAAGTAGTGAGGGCAAGAAATTAACTTTAATGGTTTTCAAAAAAACATCGACATTTCGCCGCCAAACCTTCCAAACCCTGTAACTAAGTCTTGGTATAGAAAATTTTGCAGGTGATCTTCGAAGGTTAGGCGTACTCATTCTGGTCGAAGTCCTCTTCCAGTTAATTTCAAAAATACGTCCTCTAAATTGGCATTTCGCAGGGTGACGTTTTGGATATGATGTTCTTTTAGGAAGGTTTCAAAAACTCCGTGTGGTTTATCGGTAAAGATTTGCATTCGGTCGCCAATTTTTTCGATCCGTGCATCTGGAAATGCTTCCTTTAGCATTGGCTCCATCTTCTCGTCAAAATCAAGTTCTAAAACATCCTCCCCAACATGTTTCCTTATAAGTTCAGTTGGGCTTCCTTCCTCGATTATCTTACCTCTGTCGACTAATAGGATTCTGTCGCAGAGAACTTGCGCTTCATCCATATAATGTGTGGTTAAAATGATTGTGACCTGCCGCTTTTTGAGGTTGCGCACTTCATCCCAAACGAGATGCCGCGCCTGAGGATCCAACCCCGTTGTAGGCTCATCTAGGAGCAGAATGTGCGGCTTGTTAAGTAGCGCTCTTGCGAAAATGAGTCGCCGTTTCATACCCGTTGATAGTGCGAGTATGGAAACATCTCTTTTCTCTTCAAGCTGGAAAAACTTTAACTGCGCCTCAGCTCTCATTTGTGCTTCGCCTTTTGGAATGTCAAAGTAGCGAGCGTAGACAGTGAGGTTCTTAATGACTGTGAAATCTGGATCTAAATTGTCATCTTGGGGAGCAACTCCAACTATTGCTTTAATTTCCCGACTATGCGACTTAACATTCAAACCTGCAACTTTGAGTTCTCCAGAGGTGGGAATCAGAAAACAGTATATCATACGTACAGTAGTTGTTTTGCCTGCCCCGTTAGGCCCCAGGAATCCTACACATTCTCCTTTATTTACCTGGAAGTCTATGTGATCAACTGCCAAAAAATCGTCGTATTTCTTAGTTAAGGCTTTTGCCTCAATTAAAACTTCTTTAGAACCCATAATCGATCAAACCTGGATTTTAAACGGATGACTTACGCTCACTTCTTACCAGAGATGTATTGGCAGTATCCGTAGTTTATAGGTCCCTGCTTAGTAGTTTCACATGGGAAGTCTTTACATTCAAAACATAACTTTACTTTTTTAATGAAGGCACAGTTGCATATCTGACAGAACCTGTTTTCTCGCACAATACAGCCAGCATTGCCGTTGGGGCAGTTACCTGCCTGCATTTTGGGGCATTTTTCGCATGAAATTCCGCAAACACCGATCTTCAAACTAACAACCAACCTATACTCTGAGATTGTATAGTCACTTATTAAAAGAACTATGGGAGTTTGTATTCGCGTGCTCTTTTTATTAAGGATTGATGATCCTTAAGCGTAGATTAAGTTCTATCTATTGTTAGCATTTACTTCTTCTTAATGTGTTTCCTTTGTCATATTGGTGGTTTCTCTATTTTTTTATTGTTTAGGGTTTTCATCCATTTTTTAAATTCCTCTGAAGGTGGATAATCAAGAAATAGTTGTTTGCGTTTGGCTTCAAGAAAAGAGCTCTTTTGTCCAGTGTACTCTGCCGCTGTCACGATAGAGTGCCCCGCTAATTTGGCTTTTTGAAATACTGACTCCATTTTTTCTATCCAGTTTTCATCCCTCAAAACATGATGATCCAAAATCACCAGCGGCAAAACTTCAACTATGTGCTCAAGGTTTCTTAGTCCCACATCAAGATGTTTTGGATCAACTCGCAAGCCTGATAGGTAGAACGGAGGACCTCCCAACATAATTACTGTCGGTTTTGAAGTTAAAATCAACTCGGTAGTATTTCTGGACATGGGTCCTTGAACATCAGGAGCATGCATGAATCGCTCATCATCATGCTCTATCGTTGTCATTATTATCCAGCCAAGGGTAGAAGCGTCTGCTCCATGTGCAACCGCTTTAGAAAATGACAGTTTAGTATTTCCATATGAGAAGGTTTTCCCGTCTGCCGGAATCACGTTTTTTGCGTGTTTACCTCCAGTTTTCTGAAAAATCCAAGCCCGCTGTCGCTGGCTGGTATTGATGTTCTCTTTGGGGTTCTTTACTAAGACAGTCTTGGTTTGGTAGATTTGACGCGCTGTATCTCCGTCTATTGTCCAATTAACGACCCAGTCCTCGAAACTTGGTGTGTGATGGTCGAAATGGTAATGGCTAATTGTGGTAACAGAGGCTTTTTCGGCAGCTTCTGCGATGACTCTACGGAGTCGAATTATTGCTTGAAATTCAATAGGATGCGGAGGTAAACTAAAGCGCCAGGGGCATAGTGAGATACCCGCGTCCAGCAGCACTGAAACATCTGGTGTCTGCACTAAAGTGCACATTGAGCGTACACCAAAGCTCTCTGACGCCAGTGGTGTAACTTTGATTTTACTTAACAAATCACGGGATTTCTGTATCTCTTAGACCCTCCTACGTGTAGGTTGCCACACGAGTAAAAGTTTCTCAAACTGACTATTAGTATCTGTGGTAACTGCGGCGCTTCTTTGATTTAGGTTTACTTAGTCTTTCACCGCATTTGAGGCAGTAGGCTTTACCTTTTGATACCGGGAGAATTTCACCTTCTTGCCAGAAGTGTTCGTTCGGACATTTGAGGTTGAAGCTGAAGCTTTGCATTTCGTAATCTTCGGGGTGGGCTAGGATGTCTTCTTTTAGGGAAATTTTGCTTTGGATAATTTCATGGGATGGATAGACTGGCGCGGGAGTTATGGGTTTAGGTGGGGCAACGGGTTTCACTACAGTAACGAATGGTTTATGCTGCAATGCAAGTGCAGATGAAACCTCAGGACGAGGCTGAATGGGTTGACTGGTGGATCTAGGTGAACCTGCGACCTTCCTCTGAACTGTGTTTGGACTCATAACTGGTCTAGCAAACGTGATACTGAATGGAGCTGTTGGTTTTGTTTGGATTGTTCTTTTAGGTTTTACGATATGTTTGGCCGAAATAACTGGTTTGTGTGTTGCCGTGTCTTTTGGCGGCGTAGCAATCTTGAAGGGAGTAGCTGCTGTTATTGAGGAGGCTGTCCTAGTCGCGGAAACTGGTTTGATTGCGCCCACTGCTTTAACAGATGTAACGGTTTTGGCAGGTTTGTCAGTGATTACTTTGATTTGGACTGGCGAAACTTTGGGGACGATAGCTTTAGCTATCTTCTTGTCGCCACCCGTGTTGAATAATCGGCTACTCTGTATGCGTTTGGTGTTTATGATTGCAGCAGTGGTTGAGGTGCCGCAGTCGGTACATATTTCGCTGTACTCGGCTAGTCTGCGTCCACATTTTCGACAAAACGGCATATATTCCCACTTAACTTTTTAGGAAGAAAATGACTTGGTGTCCTTTATACTTTAATGAACAATTCGGCAGTTTTGTTGTGGGTTACCTGAATGTTTAAAGGCTTTCACGGCAGTTTTTGAGTGGGTGGGCGATGACGAGTCTGGCCCCGCAGACGCTTGGATGATGTGGATCTTGAGTG
>JAXDAO010000118.1:0-2574 GCA_034679745.1 Bathyarchaeia archaeon | reverse complement strand
TCTTATTTTTGCGGTGCAAGCTTACGGAAGAAGCAGAAATTTGGGTTCCAATGGATGGAGACACCTTCGTTACTGAAGATGGTTTCATCATGAATACGTTTGGTTACGAGCACCCTGAAGACAGGGTTTTTGCTTTTCTTAAATATATTCCAGCAAAGTACAAAGAGCTTTTTAATGTGGAAATGCTTCAGCGAACATGGAAATTCGGTTCAAAGCCGCTTACAAGTCAGCTTTTTAGAGCTGAAAAACTCTATACCGCAAAAAACTATCAAACGTTCATCGAAGTCTTCCGCAAAAGTTTCCCAAATTACCTCTTCTTTGATCAAACGCGCGGCAAAGAACTCATAACTGCACCGCTGGATAAAATTGAGCAGGTTTTCGTTCCAAAAGACCGTTTAGTGTGGCTTCAGAGTCTTGAAAAACCCGATGGGCTACAAAAACATGCGCTTGAACTCATCGATTTAGTCTCCAAGGAATCCGGCGTATCCAGCAATGACCTTGGCATCCATGGCTCAATCGCGTTAGAAATGCATGCACCCGAATCAGACATAGATTTTGTTGTCTACGGCACAGAAAACTTCCGACAAGTCGAGCAAACGCTACAGATGCTCGTAAATCAAGGTAAACTCTCATACATCGCGGGCAACCGAATCGAAGCGGCAAGAAAATTCGTGGGAAAATACAAAGGAAAAATATGGATGTATAACGCCACAAAAAAGCCCAACGAAATCAAAGGCAAATTCGGCGATTACACCTACACACCTCTCGCACCAGTTCGCTTCACTGCAACAATTTGTGACGATACAGAAACCATGTATCGACCCGCAGTATACAAAATTACACAATACCAACCACAAGATGCCCAATCTGAACTTGACATCGACAAAATTCCGTCGCAAGTGACATCAAATATCGGTTGCTACAGAAATGTAGCACGCTCAGGACAACAAATCAAAGTTGCAGGCACCCTTGAAAAAGCTCAATCCAAATTAGATGGCAGTGTCTTCTATCAGGTTGTTGTTGGAACAGCTACATCAGAAGAAGAGTACATATGGCCAACTTAAAACTACGCGACCGCGACGCCATACAAAGTGTTGAAGGCATAATTTTCCGAGTCTTTGGTTACTGCCACCCAAAAGACGCTTATTTATGCGATGCAGAATATGCCAGCTCAAAAATCTTTCAATCCACTGATCCTCGAGCACCAAGAGAGGGCAGAAGCGAACTCTACTACAAATTCTACAACGACGAAGGCATGAAACTTGTCAACAAAAAATACTCGCAATACACAGTTAATCATGAAATGCTCGGTTTAAAAATCGTTGGTGTACCCGCTCCCCTGATTACTGAGGTACGTCAGCCACAGCCTAGACTTCAGGAGCTGCTAAAGAAGGGTCCAACAGATCAGCTTCTATCGGCTATGGAGCGTGTTTTAAATATTGCCAGTAGCAAATCAGCTGTTCCTTTGGAGAGTTTCGGGGTTTTCGGTTCAATGCTCCATGGCTTCCACCATCCCAAATATTCAGATATTGACTTCACGATTTATGGCAAAGCTGAGAACCGAAAAATCTGCCAAACAAATTCTCAGCTATATTCTGATTCCAGTTCTGGGCTAAGCAACGAATTTGAATCAGATGAAGTCATGAAAGGCAAACGTTGGCTATTCAAAAACTTTAGTGTCAAAGACTTTGTTTGGCATCAACGCCGCAAATACATCTATGGTATATATGATGACAGAAAAAATAGCGGTAGAATCATAAAAGCAGAGTTTGAACCCGTTAAATCTTGGAGCGAAATCAAAAACGAGTATGACCCACACGCCCGGATCAAACCTCGTGGGTGGGTAAAACTGAAGGCTCAAGTCATCGCTGATGATGATGGACCTTTTATTCCATCAGTCTACCGCATCGAACCTCTAGAAGTAGTAAGTGGCCCCAGAGAAGCTCTTGACGTAGTACGAGTGTTTAGCTACATGGAGGAGTTTCGCCAACAAGTCAACCGCGACGAAGTCGTGATTGTCGAGGGTAACCTAGAAGAGGTCGAATCACCAAGTGGGAGTTTTCTGCAGGTTACCTTGACTTATTGCTCACGTTA
This sequence comes from Bathyarchaeia archaeon, assembly GCA_034679745.1. GTDB lineage: Archaea > Thermoproteota > Bathyarchaeia > Bathyarchaeales > Bathycorpusculaceae > Bathycorpusculum. Next base: position 480 of record JAXDAO010000118.1, on the reverse strand, counting down.
CTATGAACAGGTTCTAAGAGCACTGCATTAATGCTTTAGAACCATGTAGTCTTGAGGTTTGTTCCCCAAAATTAAGCGGTAATGTTTACTGCAGCTTTTCTTGTCTGTAACCAACTCGATTTTTCCTTGTGCCTCGATCCTTTCGCCCTCAAATGCCTGTTGGCAGAATCGACCACGGAAAGATACAACTTCTATTATTGGGGTTAATTTCGGCCCTTCAAGCACCTCTACGTTTCCAAGTTTGTAGGTGCAAGGCGTGAAAAGAGTCTCCCTGCTGTCAATAATAGTGGCAATAACCTTGCAATATCCGCTGTTTTCAAAGCGAACATCGTCGTATTGCTCGGTTATTTCGCTCCAGTCTTTGACGAAGCGGATGAAGTAATCAGTGCCCATAAACATTCCTTGGAAGGCCTTGCGGCTCTCGACCACCAGGAAGTCTTCGAAGCTCATCTGAGTGTCTTTTGAGCGGAAGTCATAGAG
>JAXDAO010000117.1:0-4602 GCA_034679745.1 Bathyarchaeia archaeon | reverse complement strand
ACGGGTTTGCCGTCATAGCCAACCTTTGATATCTTAATAAGTTGAAGTGGGCAAGCTGTTTCGCACTCCACGCAGGCCTTATCGCATTTCCGTGTGTTCACCGTAATGTCTCTGATAAGTTGTGGATAGCTATCTTTAGTTAAGACCGTTAAATCATGTGTACCGTTTAGCGTAACCGTAATAGCGCCGTAGGGGCATGTTACATCGCAAATTCCGCAGAAATTGCATTTAGATAGGTCTACATCGATTTTTGCTTTCTCTGCTGCCTTATCTTGACTTCTGAGCTGCTTTTGTATCTTTATAGCTTGTTTTGGACATGCTAATGTACATATTTGACACCCTATGCAGCGTCTTTTGTCCAATGTTAATTTGTAATTCTTAACTTGCAAAATCCATTCTAATACTAATTTATCTGCCGCATCTTTCTTTATTTTTTTAAACGGCATGTATTTTTTCACCCAACACTACTCAATAGACAGCAAACAAATTCTATAGTTCCTTATAGGAATTGTTTTAATTGAATGCGGCGTTTTCGTTATAAATATTGCCTGTAAAAGTAGTCTTTTCTACCGTGACAAAGGCATTGGAAATTTAAAGTTTTATGGTTGCATTGAGCTTTTCCAATCAAGTACCTATTTTAATGATGATATTGCCCCATTTTTTCCACCCTTGCTGGGTCTTTCTAATAGAGAGCTATCGATTTGTACATACTTTTGGGCTCAAAATTCTCAATAACACCCTAATTTTAGAGAATAGGTTTTTAATATGTTATTAAGCACTTTTAAGGAAGTATTTTTAAACAATTCTCCTTGTTATTGTTCTATGTCTTTGCAAGCCTTTAAAAATACTCTAAGATCCAAAAGGTTCTGGCTTTGGCAGGTCTCCGGCGCTGTAATATATGCGCTTCCAGTAGTGATTAGGCTTACTACCGGCAGTGTGGTTCTCCCGATCTTAGGGCTCCTTGAGATACCTTGGGTTGACCATTGGATACCTGGTAATCTGATTGAAAAAATTTTAGTTAACTCTTTTTTCCCAGGTGGAGCAGGTGCAGTAGCAGGTGAAATCTTTTTCAATAACCGTAATGCTTGGCGGGCAATTGGTAGACGGCGAAAATATGGCTACCGTCTAATTGGTGCATTGGTTTGGGTAACTGCTTGGTCGATTTTCCAGCTTTTCGGCTTCATGGCAAATATAATCGGTTCTTATGGCGGCAACATCTTTGAATATCCTGGTGTTTATCCTCTCAACTATCTCCTTGCTTCACTATCGATTTTTACGCCAACCGTAATAAGTTACATCGGTAGCAAACTATCTAAAACACTCCATAAGCCCTCTTAAGGTTAATTAATGGTTTCGCCCAAGATTTTGGTATGTCCTCATTTCATGTTCGTCGTAAAGACAGAGAACTCACCGATCCAGGCGAAATGCGGCAAGTCTTAAAAACTACAAATTACGTTACGATTGCCCTCTGTATGGTCAACGAACCTTACCTTGTCTCGTTAAATCATGGTTATGATGAAGCAAAAAACTGCCTATACTTTCATTGTGCTCCTGAAGGCAAAAAACTGGTCTATGCCCAAGCAAACAACCGTATCTGGGGGCAAGCGCTTCTGGACTATGGCGTTACGGATGATTGTGACTACGCTTATACATCAGTTCATTTTGCTGGAAAATTGGTCATAATTGATGATTTAGAAGAAAAGAAACATGCACTTGAAACCATTGTGCATCAGAGTTCCAACGCGCCGGAAGAGAAACTTGCACAAGTGAAACCTGAAAAACTCGCCAAAACCATAATAGGCAGAATAAAAATCACCTACATGTCAGGAAAGAAACATCAAATCAAACCCAAGGTGTAGAGCCCTAACTGCCCATTTTCTCCCAATCAACTTCATACACGTATAGATTTTCTTCAGAATAAACTTGCACTAACCAACCCAATTCATCAAACCGTTCTACACACCCAGGATAGTTATATAATTCGTCACTCCCGACATATACGTAGTTAACATTGTATTCACGCACAATTGATTTCAACTGGTTCTGTGTACCGTTATACGCGTTATTAATTGCCTGTTCACGTCCAAATACTTCATCAAGCGGCTCCCCATGACCATAAGGCCAATAGACATATGATGAAACCCTGAGTCGACCCCCAATCATCGAAGGTGGACACTGAATACTATAGTACGTCAAAAATACAGAGTTCTCAGGAGTATTCTCCTTAACCCAGATTCCGACTTGATATTCACTCCAGCTTACGGCAGTATATTCTGTTCCAACGTTGTAGATTATGACACTTGTGGACGTGAGGATAGAAAACAAAACTAGTGCTATTATTATAATCCTTCGAGTTCTAACTAGCAAGATTGCGCTTAACACTGTGATAGGTACCCACGCGAATATGAAAAACTTGTACATGTCCCAAACCCAAGGAGTTAGAAGTAAAATGTTAGGGATTAAGAAGAGAAACAGAAAAGTCAGTTTGAGGTATTCATGTCCGGGCTTAATGAAAGAAACAATGGCTAAGATGAAGGGAATACCCAAGTTGAGGAAGTAATAGATGAAAGGATTCTGAGCATATTCAACTATAAAGGCGGCGCTAACGCTGATTGAAAGTGGAGGTCCGCCAGAAAAAATGAAGGGCAATGCCAGAACGCTTGGCACCAAGAAATAGAGGTAACCTCTGTCGATTTTTCGAAGATTGAAGATGACCGAACCTGCGAAGGCAATGTAGCAGCAGAAGAAAGCCACGTTGTGGAACTGGAAAACCAAACCAGTTAAGATACCTGCAAGTAAAATCCTTTTTTTGTCGCTCATATCACGTAAAAGAGCCAAAACTAATGCAAATACCGGCAACCCTACTAGTAAAGGTCGCTGCTGCAAAAGATTATCAAAAATTGAAGGTAACCCAAACAATTGCCCGAACTGGTAAATGTAATTGTTCGTAGGACTAAAGGTGCCGCCTAATAGTGCGGAGAAAAGACCTGTATAGCTTAACCCCCAACCGAAAACCCCCAAAACCGTTGCAACAATTGCTGCTTTGCGTCCATAGTGTCGTGCTAGCGCGTACATGGCTAGCCCAAATACTAAAATGAACATTGCATTGGAAACGGGTAGGAATGTAGGCAAATAACCATAGACTTTCTCGACTATTGCAGTGTGGAAATCAACAAAGTAGTGATATGTTAGGGGTGTGCCGACGTAGTTGGGTGTTTGAGGTGGAAAATTACCGTTGTTTATACTCTCGATGATTTCATAATGGAATGGGGTATCCTGCCAATTGGAACCTGTAACTACAATACCATATTCATTGCCTCGCCAGACGCTGAAGCAGAGCACGGCAAGTGAAATAAGCAAGATTACGCCGAAAAGCAGAAGGCTTGTTTTCTTCATTTGCACAAGTCTTAGGAAACTTTGCGGCTTGAGCCGCTCTCCCTTCTTGTAAACAACTAAAGTGTAGAACGTCGATAAAACAAAAAAGGAAATTGTGACCGTGATTTGTGAGTAACCAAAGGCTAACGACAGGTAGTAAACCAACATTACAGACACAAGAACACTGAAAACGGGGACGAAAGCCCAAATTTCATGTTGCCTTAGGTTGAAAAACCGGTAAGCAAGCAAGCCGGGAACTAGAAAAGTGAAAACCAATGCTGATGCAATGGCTAGATAGCTCGGCGCAAATGAGGTCGCAGATAACAGTAGGAGTGCTATTGAGAGCCAATACTTCTGCAGAACTATGCTGCAAGATGTGTTTAGAGTTATTTCTTATTCCCCGAGTACCTTTTACAGTTATTTTAATGGTGAAGTGTATTAACATTGTCGCTAAATCCGCCGTGCGGCAAATTGTCTTTCGGGGAGTCTTTTTAACGTACAGGCCGAGAAAGCTTAATTAACTGAATTATCGTGTATTGTTGCGGCGCTAAATCTTGCCCAGGTAGTATAGTTAGGTCTAGTATATGCGGCTGTCGCCCGCAGGACCCGGGTCCAAATCCCGGCCTGGGCGCCACTTCTCTACATTTTAATGGTTGTTTTGGGGATTTTGAATTCAAATGATTGCTATGGTTTTTCTTTACACAACTAATATATAATCTTGAGATACACGATATGTTTGATTGTGATGCTGGAAAAGAAAACCGAGATACCCTGCACGACATGCCAATCATGGAACAGGAAAGAAAAGAAATTTTCATGCACCCCTGAGAGCTGTAAAGAGTTAACATTGTGGCTTTCTGAGAATGCTCCCCAACTCCGCAAAGGAACCGTACAGATGCAGGTACATATTCCAGAAGTTGCAATCAAATACGTAGTATAGCACGTTCAATTCAAAATGTTGCCTTATTGCTGTTGAAAAGTCATTAAAGACAACCAGTTATACTATCTCATGATGGATAATGGTTATTCCGCCAAAAGTTGTCACGCTTACTCTTGAAAATTGTTTGCACCTTGCTTGCCCCTGCTTTCTAAACCCAAAGCAAACTGGGCACCAAATTAAACTACAATGGCTCAAAGAACGATTTGATGAAGGCTATACTATTAAGCACCTGATTCTTGAAAATGAAAAGAAACCAAACGGTTTCATTGAATACGTTCCTGGTGAAT
>JAXDAO010000116.1:0-7164 GCA_034679745.1 Bathyarchaeia archaeon | reverse complement strand
CTCTGCTTTATCCAAGCCTGCGACTTTTTTCTTGAAGATTTCACTTTCCTCATGGACCAAGGGATCAAATCCAGTATCTTGTAGCTTGTATAGTCGAGGCTGAGGCTTGCCGGTAGCAGGATCCTTTCGGTCTTCTCCTGCATACCAATCCTTTGTGTTTATATTGTTATACGGTGGACAAGGCTGTAAGATCTCGACGAGAGATAACCCCTTATGCTGTATTGCCTGAATTATCATGTTTTTGAGATGCACAGTATCAAAAGCATATGATCGGGCAACAAAAGTATAGCCTGTAGTTATAGCTAGCGCAACAGGGTTTACTGCTTCGTTTATGTTTGGCTTCGGTAGTGACTTTGTTTGCATCCCAAGTTTTAGGGTAGGTGAGGCTTGCCCCTTAGTTAGACCATAGACACCATTGTTATGAAGTAAATATGTCATGTCTATGTTTCTTCGCCCCGCATTCACGAAGTGACCCGCTCCAATCCCTAAACCATCGCCATCTCCGCCAACGCCAATCACTTCAAGATCTGGATTGGCAACTTTAATGCCCATGGCAAAAGGCAAAAGTCTACCGTGTAGCGTGTGGACACCGTTAACTTTAACAAAATGCGGAAGTTTAGCAGCGTTACCTACACCAGAAACAATCACCACGTTATGTGGCTCGAGGGCAAGTTCTGATAGTGCCATCTGCAATGCCGCTACTATACCGTGGTCTCCGCAACCTGGACACCAGTCTACATAAACGCCGCTTTTATATTCTGACGGTTTGTGTGTCAAACACAATTACCTGCCGAGTTTTAGAATTCTCAGAAGATTTTCCTATATAGTGTTTTATACTCATCATTATTATGTCTGTTGCTTTTCCTTGCATTGGCATTATACGCCTCCAAATAATCTCAGTGTAAGTTATTACGACCCGACAAACAGTAACCTGAAGTGTGTTTCATTTAACTAATAGCCTAAGCTATTGTCCTAGCATGAGTACTTGTCTCTCGGGAGCTTTGTTTGTTAGAATATTTTTGATGGCATCGTAAACTTCGGTTGTCATCATCGGCCTTCCAGTGTATTTGAGTACATAATAGTTAGGTTTAACGTGGGCATACTCGGTGATTACGCCACCAAGTTGAGCATCGTGATTGTCTTCAATATCAATAACCCTCTTTTTGTTTTGCAGGAGTTGCTTGATGTGGGCAGAAGGAAGAGGATGAAGCATACGTATTTGAAGATAACCTAGGCTGTAGCCCTCTTCTTTTAGTTGGTTTAACGCTTCAATTATTGCTCCTTTAGGTGAACCCCAGCTGACGACAATGTTCTCCGAGTCTTTGTCCCCGAAAAAGTTAACTTTCATTTCTAGCGGCACTTCTTTGTCAACCAATTCTAGTTTGCCAATTCTTTTATCCATCATCTTTCTTCGAATTATCGGTTCCTCATTAATATTTCCCATTTCGTTATGTTCGTCACCGCTGTACCATTGTACCCCATTCTTTGTCCCAATAAAAGCGCGGGGGGACAAACCTGTTTGTGTGAATTCAAACCTTTTGTACTCTTTGCCTTCGAGTTCTTTTTCGCTAACAATTAAGCCCCGATCGATTTTCACTTTGCTATAATCAAAAGCAGGGTATGTCTGAGAAGAGTTAGCCATACCCTTATCGAGCAAGTGAATAACTGGCATCTGATACTTTTCCGCCAAGTTGAAAACCTCTGCTGCATCATAGAAGCATTCTTTAATGTCGCCTGATGCGAGAATTATTCGAGCAAATTCACCGTGCGCCGCATGCATTGCAAAACGTAAATCCTGCTGACTATGACGAGTAGGCTGCCCAGTTGAGGGACCACCCCGCTGATAATAAGTTATAACCAATGGGACCTCGTTGTTTCCTGCCCAACCTAAACCTTCAGCCATCAACGAAAAACCTGGTCCAGATGTACTTGTTGCTGCCCTGGCTCCAGTTAGGCATGCGCCTGAAGCGGAGTTTACCGCTGCAATTTCATCTTCTGTCTGAAGTACGATCACTGCCTCTTGTCCAGTTTTCGTTTTTAAGATTTCATGTGATTCTAAATATTCACTTTCATCAGCAGCAGGCGTTATAGGGTAGTATGTTTGGACTCTACAGCCTCCTAGCACTTTACCCATGGCAACAGCTTGGTTACCGGTGAGAAAAATCCGAGGTTCATCAATTGACTGCTTTTCTAAATGGTACTTAAAAGAGTTAAGATTAAAGTTCTTTTCAGCATATTCGTATGCATGATCTACGGCGGTTATGTTCATTTCAGCGATTTTTTCGTGGAAGGTAGTTTTGATTGCATTTTCAACTAGTATGCGGTCGTACTTTAGTAACGCAAAAGATACGCCGATAGTTAAAACGTTTATCATCTTGGAGAGAGTACTGATTTTTTCTATGTTGAGTTTTTTGCCGATTTCAGACAGCAGGTCCATATATGGAACTTCGAAAATCGTTATATTTTTTTGTTTAGCGAAGTTAAGAAAGTCATTGATTGTTTCGCCTACACCGTTAGCTTGCATGAAAGCGCGAACTTGATTCTTATAATCTTCACTGAACGTCTGTATATCCCTAAGAACGTTGACGTTTAAATCGCGCGAATCCACGATTAAGCCGCCTTCATTCACGACTTCACCGACATGTCGCACTACGGTTTCAGCATCAAATGCCGCTAGCAAGTTTACATCGGCAATGTTAGATAGCGTGGGCTGTTTAGATATTCGCTGGTGAAAGTAGCTATGCATAGTTTTGATGTTGGAGTGGTATTCTCGTCTGCCGAAGACGTATAGTCCACCATAACCGCAGGCTCTACCGAATATGTTTGATGCTGTGTCAACTCCGCTTCCTTGGGGTCCGCCTGCCATCCAGTTTATACTTTCAATTACCATAGTTCTCTTCACATCGAAAATTTTACGCTTTAAATGGCTATCCGCCGCCGGTTGCCTTATCAGAGCCTATACAGCAAGTGCATTTTGCGTATTCGCCGCAGTATGGGCACACACAGTTACAGTCATCGATAAAGTTTCCGCAGTTTACGCATCGAGGTTGATCTTCTTCACTCATCCTCTTAGCCTCTGCCACAATAGTTCTTTATTATTTGAGAAATTTAAAGGTTCGTAAAGTAATTCCAAGACCCCTGCCGATCTATTTGCACTTAAAAAATATCCTATCTGCGTAATTATAAAAGTAAAGATATAGAATAATAGAGTGTAGCTATACAGTATAAAGCTAAAGTCGATTATGCTTCAAAGCCCTGTTGGAAACCAGTTAGTTTTATGGTACAACCGCATTTACCACAGGATATAACTAGCTCGGCGAGTTCATCATTTATGACTTTTGTGTCAATGATTTGATAGTTATCTTCGGTTTCATCGTCTGGCGATATAGAGGTACAGCATTTTGGACAGGGAAATGAACCGTCACCGTCTATCGCAGCTAAGTTTATCGTATGTTCGCATTTTTTCTCAAGCTTTTTCGTCATCATTCTTCCTACACTCTTGGCTTTTTAATTTCCCTTTTGGCGTTTGTGTTAATTAACGATTATGAATTACTAGTCACTAAGTGTCCATTTGTATAAATAATTCACCCAAAAAAGGGCTGGAAGCACGTTTTCCCATTGGTTTAAGCCCCTGCTTCTTTTTCGAAACATTCAGGTGAGATGTAGTCGCCATATTTTGTCTTTGCTTCAAGCAAACGCTGCTGTTGCATGTAGAGTAAACCAAATAGTTCAAACGGCGTATCTGTAACGTTTTCTTGATAGAAGCGCTGTACTCGCTCAATCTTCGCAAGATTTTCTGGGACTCGTATAGTGAATTGTTTGATGTAGTCTTCTTTTGCATAGTTCTTGTTAAGCACTTGTTTGAAGAGTTTACGCAAATCTTCGTATTTTGGAATGTATCCTGTCGGCGTTTTTAGGGCATCAACCTCGTTATGGACTCTTAGCTCCATCCATTTTATCCAGACGTGTTTATCTTGAGGGCTGTTGAGATACTTTCCGTTGCCGACTTCCTTTAGGAAATAGTTCACGCCAAAAACCACAGGTTGTTTTTTGAGTTTACGTCCGAAATCTAGGTTATTATTAACGTTCTTACCCATCGGAATAGAGATGAAGTCCTGGATACTCATCATGTTAATTTCTGGGACACCCTCTTTGCCAATGGTTGCAAAAGTAGTCTCAGTTTCAAGGGATGCTCCATATGCGATTATACCGTGTTCCCAACTGAAACTTTGTTGTACTGGCACGTAAGCTTTCACGTCGCGTCCACCATACATTATGCCACCCAGTTCTACACCAGCAGGATTGTTAAGCTCAGGATCACAGTTCTCTAATGCTTTTAATGATACTGCATAACGAGCGTTCTTGTGTGCCGCAGAAATTTCGTTGCCGGCTTCATCTTTTTTGCCTTCATACCATGAGCCAGTATAGTTTAATCCTTCTTTGGGTAGTTCTTGCCCCATTCCAAGCCAAAATGGCTTGCCATCTTTGACTAGGATGTTTGAGAAAACGATTTCTCCAGGGTTTGTGAGTACTTTCCAAATTAAGGCATCATCTTTTGGATTAACGTCTTGTATTATGCCGAAAATTCCCGACTCAACATTTACAGCTCGCGCAGACGAATCTACATCCTTGATATAGGCGATGTCGTCACCAAGAATAGTTTCACCTGGCAACATGGCAGTCGAAGTTTTACCACATGCACTAGGGAATGCTCCCGCGAAGTAAGTTTTTCGGCCACCTGGTCCAAAGACACCCATAAGCAACATGTGCTCGGCTAGCCAGCCTTCGCTGCTAGCTTTGCGAATTGCTAGGCGGAAAGCGAGTTTTTTGAAGCCAACAGAGTTGCCTGCATACTGTGTATTGACGCTGTAGATAGTATTGTCCATGTGATCAATGTATATGCGTTTTTTCTGGTAGTCAACACTGACCATGTCCCCGTTCAATATGCCTGCAGAGTGTATGACGCGTAGAAAGTCGCTTTTTGGGCCTGCCTTTACAAATTGATCGTAACCAGTTCGATAGAGAAGATCCTCAGAGTGAGCCACATACCATGAATCGGTACATTGCAAACCTAGGATTGTAAACGATGAATCTGCAGGTCCAAGAGCTATAAAACGGACAATCATGGTTTTTCCAACCATTATATCCCTCATTAAACCTCTGACTTCAGCTAGACCCTCTTGACGATCCATTTGGTTTAGGGCTTTGCTTAGGGTTATTCCTTTGGGTACAAGATATTTTGTGTTTTGGCGGTCTCTGCCCTGATCTTGTTCGCCATCAAAGTGTACGGTATGCCCTGGCAAAGTCAAGATGGCTTTTTCTTCACCTGTAGCTACTGCTTGTTTACGTACATAACTTATGTCTTCGGCAGAATCGCTACATATGAAGATTTTTTCGGGATGGCAGAGATCGCTTTCTTTAGCGATAAACTCATGCACGTTAGGATTATCTATAGCGCTAAGTTTTTTGAAGTCTTGAGCGCTAAGTTTTGGCTGTAATGCTTCTAGGTATGGATTCATTTTTGCTTCAAACTCTCTTTTATAATTCGTTTACTGTACCTGGGACTCTTGGGAAGGGCTGACATTCAGCAATGTGCTTAACTCCTGCAATCCAACCGACTAAACGTTCTATCCCTATGCCTGCCCCAGCAGTTGATTTTAGTCTGCCTTCTTTAGCCATCTTGAGTACTACAGCAAAGTTTTCCTTCTTAACCTGGTCGCGTTCAAGTTTTGTCAACATCTTGCTGTATTCGTACTCTCGTTTGGCACCTGAGAGAACTTCTCCGAATTGGGGCATAAACAGGTCGTAGTTATCCCATTTACCCGTCTTGAAATCCTCATAATCGTAGAATTCTCTAGGAATGTTTGTTATCCAGACTGGCTCAGTTATTTCTTTAGATATCGCGACTTCCCAATCAGCGCCGTACTTAGCCTCTAATTCTGCGCGGTCTAAGACTTTGAAAGGCGCCTTTGGAACTTTTAGGTTACTGCAGCGACAAAGAGTTGTTAATTCGCTTTTCATATCGCGTTTCAAGTCTTTAACAAGTATGCATATGGCATCCTCAACTAATGCAAAAACATCTTTTGAGCCAACACCAGCTATCTCAAAGTCAAGCTGGGTGAATTCATAGATGTGTTTGCCTGTCTTTGCACGTTCAGCTTTTTCGATACGGATGTTTGGTGAGAGTATGAACAGTTTTGGATAAACGGTGGATGAAGCAACGAGTTTGTGAATGATCATGCTTGCAGTGGTGCGAACCGGTTTACCGTATATGTCAAGTTCAATTCTCTTTTCTATTGATGCGCCAGGATCGGGCCACAGAGGATCGGTGCTTTGGCTCAATGCAACGGGTAACAGCCACTCAAAACCCTTGCTTACATAAGTATTTGTGAGACTTTTTAGAGTGTGAGTCATAATTTTCCCTATACAGGCCTTGCGTTCTAGTTCAGTTGCCGTCAGCTGATCTAACGGTTTTGGAATCTCTATTAACGGGGCTGTTTCTTGTTTTGTCAATTTAGTTCACTGGCGATTTTGTATTTGTACAAATACACATTGCATGTAATAAATTTTTTATAATAAAACATAGATAATTTACAATAACTACAAGTTTTTATACAAGAAACTTGTAATAATTACATATGAGCGCAAAATTAGATGAAAAAGACCTATCAATCCTAACCCTCATCCAAGAAAACAGCAAACTAACCGCCAACCAAATCGCAAAAAAAATCAACGCCCCCATAACAACAGTCTTCGCCAAAATCAAACGCATGGAAGAAATGGGCATAATAAAACAGTACCGCGCCATACTCTCAGCAGAAAAACTAAACCTCGCTACAGCCGCCTTCATTCTAGCATCAGTCTCTTACCGAACAAAAGACGACGAAAAACCCATCACACAAAGAGACGTAGCCGAAGAGATTGCACGTTTCCCAGAAGTCCAAGAAGTCCATATCATTACGGGCGATTGGGACTTACTGGTAAAGCTTCGAGCTGAAAACGTTGAGGCCATAGGCAAATTCGTAGTAGATAACCTGCGCCGCATCAAAGGCTTAGACAAAACGCTCACGTGCATGGTTTTTGAAACCGTAAAAGAAAGTACCAGTCTACCGCAGATAATTCGTAAAATGCAACCTAAAGTATAGTTTCATCGGAACGAGTAGT
>JAXDAO010000115.1:0-3309 GCA_034679745.1 Bathyarchaeia archaeon | reverse complement strand
CCTACTGAGTACTGGAACAGACCGATCAACGCTCAGTTCTATGAATGGGCTCCGCTGACTGGTCAATGGCTAAGACCTGCTGGAAGTTACAGTATGCCTCCGATTGAGAAGTTCCATGCTGGTAACGAAGACGCGCCTGAATCTGCTCATATTCTCTGGACCACTCCATACGCTGTAGGCGGTATGACTGGTGGCGAGCAGGGTGAGATGGGCTACGAAATGGGTGACGCGTACGTAGGTAAATTCTTAGGAACAGTCGTCATCAACGGCGTAATGTACTACAACGAATTCCAATCAACCGGCAATCAAGCAGTTGAACAAAACGTACACGCAATAAACCTTAAAACAGGCGAAGAACTCTGGGTCAAGAACTGGAACAACGAAAGACTAGCCATCGGTCAAGTGTATAACTTCCAAGGCTTCAACTACTACGGCGCATTCGCATACTTATGGACAATAACAGGCAACACTTGGAAAGCATATGATGCACTCACCGGAAGATGGGTATACACTATCGAAAACATGACATCAGCCAACCCAAACTACAACTACTTTGGTCCTAGAGGCGAAATCATACGCTATAACGTTAACCAGCAAGCAGGCTGGATGACTATGTGGAACTCAAGCAAAGCTACCAACCCACAGACTGCACAAAGCGTTGGTGACGGAAGCTGGGATGTCCCTGGTAGCAAATTCGATGCTTCAAGAGGTCTCCAGTGGAACGTAACTATACCTAAAGGATTACCTGGTTCTGTCTGTCATGCTGAAGTCGAAGACTGCGTTCTTGGATCTCAATCTTCTGCGTTCCCAAGCTTTAGAGGCGCAACTATTACTTCATGGGCCATCAGCACAAAGAACTCAAACGCAGGAACATTATTGTGGCAAAAGACTTGGACAGTACCCTCAGGCCTAGAAGACGCAACATGGATCTGGAGCGATGTTAGCTTTGATGACCGTGTCTTTATTATGTCATGCAAAGAGAACCTACGATTCTACGGCTTTAACTTAGACACTGGCGACTACAAGTGGACTACTGAACCTGAGAGCTATCTGCAGTACTATGACAAATGGTATGGCCCAATGCACGCATACGGTATGTTCCTTAGTGAACGTATGAGTGGTCAAATCATTGCTTACGATATGCAAACAGGGCAGCGTCTTTGGAACTTTAATGTCTCTGATCCGTACTCTGAAATCTTATGGAGTGAGAACTTCCCAACAGAATTCCACTTTGCAACCGACGGTAAAATCTATGCTTCTTATGCTGAGCACTCGCCTAACTTAAGCGCCCGTGGTGCACCCATGGTGTGCTTGAACGCTACTACTGGTGAAGAAATCTGGAGAATTTCCTGGTTTGGTAACTGGTGGGGCGGAACAAACGTTATCGGCGACAGTATCATGGCTGGTTTGAACGCTGGTTATGACAATCGCTTGTACGCGTTTGGCAAAGGCGCTAGTGCAACCGCTGTTGAAGCTTCACCTAAGACCTCAACAAACGGCGATGCCATATTAGTCGAAGGCATGGTCACCGATATAGCACCGGGCTTAACGAGCTATGACATTGCCGCGCGGTTCCCCAACGGTGTTCCAGCGGTTTCTGATGCTAGCATGACTGACTTTATGCAGTACGTTTGGATGCAGTATCCTAAGCCAACCAACACAGTAGGCGTTGACGTCACTATCACTGTGCTTGATCCTAACAACAACATGTACACTGTTGCTTCTGCTACTAGTGACGATAAAGGATTCTACAGTTGCTCGTTTGTGCCTGAGGTTTCGGGTCAGTACAAGATCATTGCTACCTTTGCGGGTTCTAAGTCGTTCTGGGGTTCATCCGATGAGACCGCTATTGTGGTTTCAGACGCACCGCAGGCTACGACGGCTCCAGTGGAGAAAGAACCAACTGCTGTTGAACTCTACTTTGTCCCTGCTGTTATCGGCATCATCGTAGCCATCGTTATTGTTGGCCTCGTTATGGTGTTAATGCTGCGCAAACGACCATAAACAACCAAAAACAAACCAAATCCCCCCTTTTCCCTTTTTTAGTCCTATGCAATGGCAAAGAAATGTGGGCTAAGTAGGCTCTGGTTAAAATTCACGATGAATTGCCGTTCGTCGTAATTTGCATTTCTTTTCTCCAAAAAGATGTTCCAGGCCTTAGCAAACCACAACTATTTGCCAAGTTTCTTATGCAAAGAAACCCTTGGTTTTTTAAGGCAAAACAACGATAACAATCTGCCGTAGGTGCTTTAAGCTTGGACGTACAAGAAGAACTCAACGCAACACTCTTTCACACATACGTTTTCCTAGTTAAAGCTGGCAAACCAATCGGTCCACGAGACTTAATGCGTGGAGCTAACCTCAGTAGTCCAAGCGTTGCTTACAGAAACCTGCAAAGACTTATAGATTTAGGTTTAGTCGTCAAAGATGATTACGGAAACTATTTGGTAAAAAGAAAGGTTGGCTTGAAGGGTTATGTTTGGGTCGGGAAAATGCTTGTCCCAAGGTTTGCTATCTTTGGCTTAGTCTTTGTAGGTGTTTTGCTTGCTGAAATCGCTGTTTTGATTCCTCATATACTGGCAGGTTCTATGGTTGAAGGTTCATTTTGGTTATTGACAGCTGTAACGGTTGTTTCGGCAGTGATTTTTCTAATAGAAGGCTTAAGATTTAGAAAGAAACCGAAAATCTCTTCATCAAGTGTTTAACTTTTGTTTCTTCTGAAGAAAAACCTCTAATAGCCTTCATAATATTCTAATTTCTTCTTAGCTTTAGCTTAATGTTCGCAACTAAATGTAATCCAACTATCAATGCTGTCGAGAGTTTGAACCGCCTCTTTTTGTCAAAGAAGTATGCTCGTCGAAGATAGTAGTGATGGAATGCACCCTCACGAAGTTTGCCCAGTTCCTTCATACTAAGTTGTGGAGTCTCAAAAATGGGTCGAGTGGTGTCATATTTATCGAAGTCAGTAATACGGAGCCAACCGTTAACCTTGACTTGATCATATAGTGGAGTGCCTGGAAAAGGAGTTGCAACATTGTAGAATCCTACAGCATCGGGAGCCACTTTCTCTATGAATTTGATTGTATCCCACGCGGATTTTTTGGTTTCACCTGGGAAACCCAAAATCACGTTTGGAACTGGTTTTAGACCAACTTCACGGACCCAGCCGAGGACTTTCTCTGTTAATTCAGGTGTGATGCCCTTTTTCATTGCGTCAAGCATCTGTTGTGTGCCTGATTCGACTCCAAACCAAACGGAAACGCATCCCACTTCTTTCATGGTTATGAGTAGATCTTTTGTTAGCATGTC
>JAXDAO010000114.1:0-5824 GCA_034679745.1 Bathyarchaeia archaeon | reverse complement strand
TGGAGTAGTGCTGAGATTCGGCACATGTTCAATTCTTCGTCGCTTACAACTCTTGAAATGTTTGGGTTTTCAAGAACATGACCTGCTAGAAACATGACTCCAAGGCTGTGTTCGAAGCGTGTGTGGTTGGCGCCTGGGTAGACGTATTCTGAACCTGCTAACTGGCGGAGTCTGCGTAATCGTTGCATAGGGTATGTGTCGATTACGGTTTTTTCTGATTCAGTGATGTACACGTAGCCGTGTACGGGATCTTTGATTTCTCCCCAGTAAGCTTTTGGCATAAATGTCGCCTCAGTCGGTAGGTTATATTTATGTATCTTCCTATAATGTGTAACGCTAAGCGGTCGAGTTGACAAAAATGGTTAAGAAAGGCATTTTCATGGTCATAGAGGGTTTGGATGGAAGCGGCAAAACCACACAAGCTGTTCTTCTTGCGGAGAAACTCTCAAAAAATCATCAAGTTATGCTTACGGCTGAACCTAGCCGAGGAAAAATCGGAACTTTCATTCGCGATTGCTGCCTCTACGAACAAACTCGGCTTCCTACAGAGGCAGAAGCTCTCCTGTTCGCCGCTGACCGTATTGAGCATATGCAAAAAGAACTAAAACCAGGATTAGATGAAGGCAAACTGGTAATATGTGACCGATATGTCTACTCATCATTGGCTTATCAGGGTAGTGCCGGCTTGAGCTTGGACTGGATTAAGACAATTAACGCACGGGCTGTACAGCCTGATTTTAGTTTGTTCCTTGATGTGTCCCCTGAGCGTGTGCTTGAGCGATTGCAACGCAAAAAGTCTGTGATGGAGACGCTTGAGACCCAGCAGAAAGTCAGGGAAATATATCTAAATTACGTTGAGAAGGGGGAACTGATTAGAATCGATGGTGATAAAACAAGGGAAGATGTGGCTAATGTGTTGTTTGCCAAGGTAACGGAACTGCTTAAGCCTGTCTCGAGTTATATTTCTACTTAGAACCATCTATTGCTTGTGTGGTAAAGTTAAATAGCTGTTTCAGTTAGTAGAGACTCATCCTGTGTGACCCTCATGTTAGACATCAAGCTTATCCGCGAGAAACCTGACTTATTCAAAGTTAACTTGGCTAAACGCAATAACCCGCAATGTCTCCAGATGCTTGAAGAATTGATCGCCCTCGATAAAGACTGGCGTCAAAACAACACCAAACTAAACGATCTCCGTCATGAACGCAAACAAGTCACTATGGAAATTGCTAAACTTAAAAAAGCCTGCCAAAACGCCGACGCTGCATTCACCAAAGCACAGCAAGTTGACCAGCAAGTCACTGCAGCGGAGAAGCAAGTAGTTGATCAGGAAGCTAAAATCCGCGATTACCTCCTAAACCTGCCAAATCTGCTTGAGGATTCGGTGCCTCTGGGTAAAGATTCCAGTGAGAACGTAACGATTAAGAAATGGGGTTCTATTCCAGAGTTCAAGTTCCAACCAAAAAATCACATAGACCTTGCGATAGCATTAAACCAGATCGATATGGAACGCGCCGGCAAAATCTCAGGCGCCCGCTTTTTCTACCTCAAAAATGATGTGGCTATGCTGGATATGGCTTTAATGCATTTTGCACTCGAGGAGCTCCAAAAAAATGGTTACACCCCAGTTATTCCGCCTTACATGATGAAGCGAGAAGCCTACGAGGGAGTAACTGCGCTGGGTGACTTCGAAGATGTATTGTACAAAATCCAAAATGAAGATCTCTACATGATCGCTACTTCTGAGCATCCTTTGGCTGCGATGTATTGGAATGAAGTGCTAAAACTAGCTGATATGCCAGTTAAACTGGCCGGTATAAGCACCTGTTTCCGCAAAGAAGCAGGCGCACATGGTAAAGACACCCGCGGTATTTTCCGAACTCACCAATTCAACAAAATCGAACAGTTCGTCTTCTGCAAACCCGAAGACAGCCCCAAACTACATGAGGAACTGCTAGCCAATGCAGAAAACATCTATCAGAAGCTTGGTTTAGCATACCGCGTCGTAAATGTTTGTACAGGCGATATAGGTACTGTGGCCGCTAAGAAGTATGATATTGAAGCTTGGATGCCAGCCCAGGGCGACTACCGTGAAGTCGTCTCCTGCAGCAACTGTACAGATTATCAAGCTCGCCGTTTAGGCGTTCGCTACAGGGAAAAAGAAGGTGCTCCCCCAATTGGTCCAGTGCATACCCTAAACTCAACTGCTATCGCTACTGGAAGAACAATCGTTGCCTTAATCGAGAACAACCAGAATGAGGATGGCACGATAAATATCCCTGAAGCGTTAAGAAAGTACATGGGTAACAGAGAGAAAATATGCAGAAAACGCTAAAAGTTTTAATATCGCTTTGAGAATCTTGTGCAACGTCTTGGAGAAATTAACTTGTCTTCAAAACCAGCAAAATCAGCAAAGCACATTCGAGATAAATGGCGCAGTAAAACATGGTACATGGTGATTGCACCATCGTTCTTTGGTAACATAGAGTTAGGCTCGATTCCAGCTCAAGAAGAGAAAATGTTGATCGGTCGAGTTGTAGAAGCGACTCTATACGACATCACTGGGGACTTTTCACATCATTATCTGAAAATGTTCTTCCAAATCAACAGTATCGAAGGTAAGACCGCAAGGACTCTTTTTAAAGGTCACGAATATTCACGTGACTTCCTAAGAAGCTTGGTCAGAAGAAGAACAACCAAAGTCGACGGATTATTCAACATAATAACAAAAGATGGTTACAAACTCCGTATATCCCTTTCAGCACTGACTCTGTCACGTATAAAAACTTCACAAGAGAAAATCATTAGAGATATGATGGAGAAAACCATCAGAGACAAAGCCACCGCATTAACTCTCGACCAATTTGTACAAGAAATGGTCCTTGGCAAAATCGCCTCAGACATCTACAACCAGGCAAAACTCGTCGCCCCACTAAGACACGTCGGTATACGCAAATCTAAACTTATTGCAGCACCAACTGAACAACCAAAGGTACCCCCTGCACCAGTTGAAGAAGCTGAGGCAGCGCCAACCGTCGAATAAACCTCTCCCTTTCTCCTATTTTACGTAAACGTTTTAGGCATGACTATCTACCTCCTTGTTGGTTCTCTATGCGGCATTTGAGGGAGCAGCCATTTTGGTGATACTGTTTTGATTACCGCTTTAGCTGGAGGAGTCGGCGCAGCTAGATTTTTAACTGGTCTCATTCGCATCGTAAGAGAGGATGAGTTGTCTGTTGTCGTTAACACGGGAGATGACATTGAACTTTTTGGGCTACATATTTCTCCAGACCTTGACATCATCACTTACACTCTAGCAGGCATCGTTGATGAAGGGAAAGGCTGGGGAATCAGAGGCGATACTTTTCACTCTTTAGAAATGCTAAAAAAATTTGGTGAAGATACCTGGTTTTGTTTGGGTGATAGGGACTTAGCTACTCACATCTATAGAACTGGTCGGTTAAAGCAAGGTTCAACGATTTCACAAGTCACCAGTGAGATATGCGATGTTCTTGAGCTCAAATCTAAAATTTTGCCAATGAGTAATGATCTGTTTGAAACCAGAATCGTAACGCCTGAAGGCTCGATGCATTTTGAAGAATACTTCGTTAAACGACGCTTTAGGGATGAGGTTTTAAGGGTTGAGTTCGTCGGTGCAGCCTCAGCTAAGCCTGCGCCGGGTGTTATAGATGCCATTTTGGATGCGACAGTGGTTATTATTTGCCCGAGTAATCCGATTGTAAGCATAGGCACGATTCTTTCAGTTGCTAGTATTAGGGATACGTTGAAGCAGACTGATGCAAGGGTAGTTGCGGTCAGTCCAATAGTGGCTGGAGCTCCGCTTAAAGGTCCAGCAGACAAGATGATGCGCGCTTTAGGATTGGAGGTTTCAGCTTATGGCGTCGCAAAGCTCTATTCAGACTTTCTTGATGCGATGATAATTGACGTAAGAGACATAGCCCAAAAGGAGAAGATTGAAAAACTCGGTTTAAGTGTAACCGTGACCAACACGATTATGACGACTCTTGAGGACAAGTATTCACTGGCTAAATCAGTATTGCAAAGCTAGATGCTATATAGAGAAGGGTTATATCTACAAGCTAGAATTATGACTATTAATCGGAGTTGTATACATGGAGAAAAAGAGTTACGATTGGTTTGAGCAACGCCGCAAAACCCGAGGTTTAGAGTTAGCTCATGATCAGATAACCAAAGCATTCGATACAGTTACATGGTTACAGAAAGCGACAATAAGCTTTTCAGAGAAGAACTATAAAGAAACTAAAAAGTACATTGAAAACCTCTATAAAGCTGAAGAAGAGGTTGATTTACTCCGAACAGACGTTTTCATGGAGCTATCAAAAGGTGCTGCTTTGGTTGCAGATTACCGTGAAGACCTCCTACACCTAGTTAAACGGCTAGATACATTGGCTGATCACACTAAAGATGCGGCTAGATGCCTTGAGATGCTTGGCGAAACCGAAATCCCAAAGGAACTGGCGGATAAGACGGTCTTTATGACTTCGAAGCTTGTTGAGACTGCTCAGACACTCCGAGGAAGTATAGAAAAGATCTCTTCGGCGCCCAACGAAGCAATAAAAGAGGCTAAGAAAGTCGGTGAAATCGAACACTATATTGATGTTGAGTACCTTAAAGCTAAGGGCTTGTTCGTTAAGTATGGTGATAGCATAAATTGTGGTGCTATGGTTATCTTTGATGACTTGATCGAGTTCATTGAGCAAGCCGCCGACATGTGCGCTGACACAGCGGATTATATCTTGGTGCTCTCAAGTAGAGAATAGCACCGTAACCTTTCTTTTTCTTCTTTGGTTTTTACTTTTAAAATTTCTTATTGCAGGCTCTGGTTTTTCAAGCCATTAAAATACTTGTATACTCCACAAATAAGCGTATGTTAGAGTATTCGGTGTTTGTTGCCGCCTTTGCATCGTTTGTGGCAGCTTGCGTTTACATACGCGCTATGTTTAGGGGCGAAACTAAACCCAACAGGGTAACTTGGTTCATGTGGTCAGTGGCTCCTTTTGTAGCGGCCGCCGCCTCAGTGTCTAGTGGTGTCGGTTGGGCTGTCGTCCCTGTTTTTATGTCTGGGTTTTCTCCATTTCTTATATTCACCGCTTCATTCTTTAATAGGAAAGCGTACTGGAAGCTTTCCTCTTTTGATTATCTCTGTGGTGTGCTCTCCGGTTTAGCTCTTATTCTATGGTACCTAACCAACAATCCTAGTGTCGCAATTGTTTTTGCGATTTTAAGTGATGCCCTTGCCGCAGTGCCGACATTTATCAAATCATGGCATAACCCCCGAACCGAGTCTATTTGGCCCTTTATAATTGGTGTTTTTAGTCCTATGACCAGTTTTCTTGCAGCTACCTCATTTGGTTTTTCAGATTTGGCTTTCCCCATATACTTAATTGCGATAAACATTCTGATTCTTTTTTCAATAGTTATGGGTAAGATGCGTCTTCGGTAAAGGTCTAATAGAAATGCTGGATTTGCGTGCTTTTATTTGCACTTTGATATAGCCTGTTGCTTTACCGTGGCTGCTACTTTTGGAGAAGACTTTTGCTTAAAGAGTAGCGGCAAACCCGCCATCGGAAGTGTCAGTAGCCACATGTTGAGGTTTCCCAAGAACCACAGGTACCAGTAGCTCCAAGTTTGATCACTTCCAAAGAAAAGCCATATGAGGTAGTTGGAAAGGTACAACAAACCCAGTGTAGTTACTATGCCGCCAATTGTTGGTGTATCAAGCTCTTCTAATCTTTCTGTTGCGATAGATTTTTTCGTGAAGTAAGCCGTAAAAATTGTTAAT
>JAXDAO010000113.1:0-3827 GCA_034679745.1 Bathyarchaeia archaeon | reverse complement strand
GAAGCACTTTATGAGTACCAAGCCTCATTGTTGCACCTTTTATTTCGACACCCCGCTGCTCAGGCATAAGATCAATCACCGGGTATGGGGTATCAGGGTTGATTTCAGTGCTGTTGGCATCCGTCAGACCGCAAACATTACGTGCGAATTCTATGACCGCCAACTGGAAGCCATAACATATACCCAGGAAGGGGATGTCATTTTCTCTTGCAAATTTAGCCGCGGCAATTTTGCCCTCAGTGCCGCGTGGTCCAAAGCCGTAAGGGACAAAGACGCCGTCGAAGTTGACGAGATCTTTGACACATTCAGGTTCCCGCTCGAATTTCTCTGCTTCAAGATAACTAATGCAAACTTTGGTTCTGCATGCTGCGCCGCCGTGGCGGAGCGCTTCTGTCATACTTACATAGCTATCTGAGAGCCCAGCGTATTTTCCAACCAAAGCAATTTTGACTTCGTGTTCAGGTTGAATCATACCGTCGACGAATACTTGCCAAGCGCCAAAGTCTTTAACATCACATTTTAACCCTAGACGCTGGCAGATAAAATCGCCCATACCCTGCTTGTCTAAAATTAGCGGTACTTGATAGACTGTTTCAGCGTTGTAAGAACAGAAAACTGAGCTCTCGGGGATAGTGCCAAAGAGCGCAATTTTTCTGAGTGCTTCAGCATCTATCATCTTTGGGCTGCGGGCAACTATTGTGTCAGGCTGAATACCGATGCGACGAAGCTCGTTGACACTGTGCTGAAGTGGTTTAGTCTTGAATTCGTCTGTAACATCCAATATTGGAACCAACGCTACATGGACATATAGAGTATTTTCGAAACCTTCTTCGACACGCATCTGCCGTATGGCTTCCAGAAAAGGCTGACCTTCGATGTCACCAACTGTACCGCCGACCTCTGTTAATACTACATCCGCGTTTGCCGCTTTACCTGCATTTCTTATGCGGTTCTTTATCTCATTGGTAACATGAGGAACAATTTGGACGCATCTACCTAAGAAATCACCATGGCGTTCTTTTTCAATTACAGATCGATAAACAGTCCCAGTAGTTAAATTATTAGCTTGTTTAAGACTCAGATCCAAGAAACGTTCGTACCAACCCAAGTCAAGGTCAGTTTCGCCACCATCATCGGTCACGAAGACTTCACCGTGCATATAGGGGTTCATCGTACCTGCATCGATGTTAACATAAGGATCGATTTTGACAACAGTGGGTTTTAGTCCCCTTGCCTGCAACATTTTACCGATGGAGGAAGTTAATATGCCCTTGCCGACTGAACTTAACACTCCGCCGGTAACGAAAATGTACTTAGCCATGTGCTTCCCTGATATAACCTACAACTTTCCTTCGAAGTTAATATAACTCTTTTGTGTGCAGTTTTGAAAAATTGTGCAATCAATTATTAATTATAAACAAAGATGCATAAGCTACTGAAGTGTGACTTGCCAGTAGCGACGTTTATACGACAAGGCAAAATTACCCACGATCTATAGCTTCTAAAAAGACCAAAACATAATTTTTTGACTATGACGAAAAAATAACAGCAATTAACCTGTTTATTACATAAGGACTATTAATCAGAGTTGCAATAGCATTAGTTGGAGACTCTAAATGCCACAAGCCTTTGTACTGATTAACGTTGAATCGGGAGCCGAAGAAGAAGTTGTGGGTCAGCTAAAAAAAGTTGAAGGCGTCGAAGAAGCATACTACTCCTATGGAGTTTATGACATCATAAGCAAAGTAAAGGCGGACTCTATGGAAAAACTAAAAGAAATGGTTACACGAAGAATCCGCACCTTAAACCGGGTAAGATCAACTTTAACTTTGATAATGATGGAAGAATAAACCCCTGTGCACCATCAGCTACTTTTAGTATTTACTTTTCAGAATCATTTTTATTAGCATAAACACTTAAACAATTGACTATGCGAAGAACGCTCGCAAAAAAAGCTATGATTTTGATTCCGATTGTTTGTTTTTTATCAGTTGCCTCTGCAACTGAGTTGTCAATTGGAGTCCAAAGCGGCGACTGGATAGAATACGACGTAACCTCATCAGGAGCACCTATGCAGGGACATGACGTGGAGTGGGCACGCATGGAAATAATAAGTGTCCAAAATCCTAACATCACCGTTACTATAACCTCAAGGTTCACAGATGGCATTAACGATACTATTACCTCAGTTCTAAACCTAAAAACCGGACATTTAATCGACGACTTCATTATCCCTGCTAACCTAAACGTCGGAGACTCCTTCAAAGATGAAAACTATGGTAACATAACAATCACTGGCTCGGAAGTTCGAACCTATGCAGGTACGCAGAGAACAATCCTGACAGCTACAATTCTCAATAACACCTACAGCTGGGATCAAGCAACCGGCGTAAGCGTAGAAGGAAATACACAAACGGCAGATTACGCGATACATTCGGTGGTTTCTGCTACTAACATGTGGCAATCTAAACCAAGTGCAATTTTTGATTTGGCTTCATTAATTATGGTCACATCAGTTCTACTGATTATCATTTTTGTTTTTATTATAGCAATGGTGCGTTATTCAAAAAGAAAGTTGGCAAGAAACTCGACCGCAGATTAAGTTTTTTTAATACTAGACTTAAATTGTTAGGTACTCAAGGTTTAGCCAGGCTCTAAAATGATTAAACCAGCAAAAAAAACTACACCCCTAAACTTCATTCTGATAGTTCTGATTGCCGGATTAATCACATTCATTCTCTATATTTACTTGTTCGTTAACCCACAAGAAATATTAGAAATTCTTTCAAAGACAAACCTCACAATATACGCTGGTGCCTTTATCGCCTACTTATTGTATACATTATGCTCTTCGCTTGTATGGCATCGCCTCTTAAACAGTCTTGCAGTAAGAATTACCAAACGCAAGGCGCTCCTCTTTACATGGGTAGGCTTATTTTTCGAAGCCACAGTGCCCCAACTCGGCTGGTCAGGCGAGATCTCAAAGACCTATTTATTAGCCAAAGACTCTGAAGTAGAAGCCGGCAAGATAGGGGCATCAGTAGTCGGACAGAAAATTTTCAACATGACACTTACAATCTCAGCTTTAAGCGCAGGTCTAGCCTTAGTTCTTATAAGATATTCATTGCCCTTAGAAGCTACCTTAGTAATAATCCTAGTTTTAACCCTGTCAATTCTAACTCTATCAATAGTTTACTATGTAAGCTACAAACCATCCGCCACCAAGACCCTTCTGAATATAGCGGTAAAAATAGCGTTGTTCTTCCGAAAGAGCTGGAACGCAAAAAACTTTATAATAAAAGCGGAAGAAACGTTGGACACTTTCCATGTCGGAATCGGTCAGCTGAAAGCAAACCCTAAAGCGTTATTTCAGGCGATAATTTACGCTGTGATTGGTTTTGTTTTTGAGGTTTCTGTAGTTTTTATTTCATTTATTGCCTTGGGGCAATCTGTTCCTGTTGATGTTGTACTTATCGTTTTTACTTTAACGGGTACGCTGCAGACTGTTGGAGTGACGCTGTTCGGCTTTCCTGAGTTAATTATGACGATGACGTTTACAGCGCTCTACATTGACCCAGCTATAGCTGTTTCAGTTGCTTTATTGACTAGGGTTGTCAACCTATGGTTCCGTCTCTTCTTATCATATATAGCTCTGCAGTTGGCGGGCATAAAGATTATTAAACAAAATCAAGTCAAGTTATAAACAGACAAATATTCCTCATTATCTTTGAATTAATGTCTCAGGAAATGTCTATTTAGACATAGCTCGCTTTTCGTATGGGAAACATTTAATGCAAACCTAATCTAATCAATTATTAGAGGATTAT
>JAXDAO010000112.1:0-9665 GCA_034679745.1 Bathyarchaeia archaeon | reverse complement strand
TAAACCAATAAGTAAGCCAATTCCTGCTGAAATCAAGCCACCTATTAAAAGTACCACAATTTGGATAAATACCGACAGGGAACCGACGCCTATGATTGAAATTACTGCAGTTGAAATTGAGTTACCTATCAGTGCTGCCGAGAAGCCGCCGATTCCTAAGAAAGCTGCGTGCCCAAGTGAGCCTTGACCCGAATTGGCAAGAAAATTCCAACTTGCAGCGTAGATGGCAAAAACGAAAATTAAAGTGAAGACATGAAGGAAGAAAGTATCGTTGACTAGTATCGGAATTACAGCTAAAATTGTTAAACAAACCAACAGAAGCTTGAAGGTTTTAGAGCGTAAAAATATGGTTAGCAACTGTTTGATTTGCATTTCTAGTCTCCTTTTTCACCGAATATCCCGCTTGGTCTGATTATCAGTACTATTATAAGCATTGCAAACGCAACAGCGCTGCCCCAGATTCCCCCTAAAAATAGGGTTGCCAACTGTTCAGCTATACCGTAGAGCAAACCTCCAACAATGGCGCCTTTTATACTTCCTAAGCCGCCTAGTATTATGATGGCGAATGCTATGATAGTCGGCATAGCTCCAACTTGAAAATCAAAAGAGAAGATAATGCCATAAAGCCCTCCTGCAACAGCCGCCAAAGCGGCGCCAATAGCAAAAGTCAACATATAAATTTTTTCTATGTTTATACCCATGAGCATGGCTGTGCTGTTTCTTTGGCTGGTAGCCCGCATGGCTAAGCCAATTTTCGTTTTCTGTATCAGTAAGCCAAAAGCAATCAGAGTTGCAATTACCACAAATACCGCCACTATACGATCATAGGTGATGGCGATGCTTGGTAAATTAAGGCTTAAGCCACTCAGTGGGCTTACAATCTGCTTCGAACCAGTACCCCAAATAAGCATCGCAACGTTCTCAAAAATATATATTAAACCTAAACTGACAAAAATCTCGTTTAACTTATCGCCTCCAAGTACTTTGCGGAAAGTGAAACGCTCGACTACAACACCCAATAAAGCCACAATGACCATTGAAACCAAGATCGCTGCATAAGCATTTAGCCCAGATGCATATGCTATTGTCCATGTCAGGTAAGCGCCAATCATTAGCAGTTGTCCATGTGCAAAATTCACGACTTTCATGACGCCAAAAATTAAGTTCAAGCCTGTTGCCAAGAGAATGTAGATGCAGCCAATGGCGACACCCCAGATTAAGGTTAAGATGATGGTTGCTGCATCCATAGTTTAACGAGTCCTCTCTTCGAGTTAGGCGCTTGAAGTTAAATCTCAAACTACCTATTTAAAATATACGAGAAAAATAAAAGAAAAAAGAGTTTTTTACTAAGTCACTATTGTCCTGCTTGATAGCCAGTTGGAAGTACAAAGTCTGCTTGTTTTAAGTTGTCGCTGCCTGTTGGTGCCCAAACTATTTGTGATTTAAGCGTATTTGAAGCTGAGTCCCATTTTAATTGCTCGATAAAGGTGACTGGACTGATCTCATGGTAGTTTACGCCTGTACTGAATCGTATTCTGCCACTTTCTGTTTGGATTAACATTTGAGGCATATCTGTGCTCTCAAGTGCATCTCGAACGGCTGCTTTATCAACAGTTCCAGCTCTTGTTATGGCATCTTTGGCAACGTAGAATGAATCATATGTATCAGCGCCCATCATTCCAGCATCTACATCGTAGGTTTGTTTGAACTTCTGAGAGTATGTTTGTACCAGAGTCGAATACGATTCTGTCATGAAGGGGTTGAGTTTTGACTCCAACAGTTGACCGTCACCAATGCTTCCTAGAAGGCTGTAGAATACGGGATCTTGATTGTTTTCAACAGCTATGTAGACTGTCTTTAAGCCTACGTCGTTCCATCCTGGTTTTATGATTAGGGGTGTTTTGTCTGGGTTGTCTACTACGAATACTGCGTCTGGATTTGCTGCTTTAACTACTGTCAAGTCTGTTTGGTAGTTAGTTGTTGCTGGGTCATAGCTTCTGTCTGCTACAAGAGTAATAGGTAGGTTTTGGTTTTGTATCCAATATTTTGTGGCTTGTTCAACGCCTTGTCCAAAGGCGTCATTGCGGTAGAGAATTGCGAGGCTAAAATTGCGGTTTTCTGCAACCAACGGTTTCATCTCGCTGGCGAAGAAGTTAACCACTGTTTTACTGTAGTCATAGGTTGTGGTGCAGTAATGGAACATGTACCTCATTCCTTCAGCGTCGGAGATGCTGTTTGGTCCATTGGGACCGAAGCCGCCGTAGTCACCTTGTGGTCCTCTTCTGGTTACAAGTTGGTTTGATGCTCCGGTGATCAAGTAGGGAACTCTTGCTTCTATGGCTTTAACTTGGTTAGCGAGTGTTCCTGCGCTTCCGTATCCGCCGATTAGCATGTCGACTTGGTCTGTTTCAATGGCTCTTGTTACAGGTGTGACTGCGTTTGCTGGTGCATCATTCACTGTGTCAGCGGTTATTATTGTGATGTTTACGTTAGTATTCCATTCGCTGATATAGACGCCGCCTGCGTCGTTGATTTCTTTCACTGCCATTTCAGCTGCGTTTGCCATGTCCTGCCCGATTGAGGTGCTCATCGGTGCAACTAATCCTATCTTTATGTTTCTAGCTTCGGCTGAAGGTGCTGGTTTAATCAGTTGAATCGCTGCGACTGCTGCAACGACTATTATTACCGCTATAATCACAGCTAATAGTTTCTTCTGCATAATTCATTTCCTCAGTTTTTTCTTTGCTATATCGACGCATTTTGCTTAAAAGATTATCTCTTTAACACACTTTCTCTGCCTAACTTGAAGGCTTTGAGGTTCAAGTTGATATATCTCTCTTTTAATTTGCCTGCTATTGCCTGCTGGAACGATTCTACTTTTACCGGTATATCTGGAAGTGCGGAGAGAGCACCCAAAAGTATTGTATTGACAACCAGCAAGTTTCCAAGTTTCTCAGCTATCTCAATACCATCAACCTCGTAAACTAAGGCTTTAGTTCGGAGTAGATCCATGAGTTCTTGCATGCTTTTCGGCTTAATACTTGAGGGCAAACAGCTGGGCTGAATAAGCTTAGTATTCACTATAACTGTACCATTTCGCTTAATCATTGGCAGAGATCTAGCGGTCTCTAGGACTTCAAAACCCACGATTGCATCTGCTTTTCCAGTTTCTATGAGGGGAGATTCAACTTTGTCTCCGATTCGTGCATAAGCCACAATGGAACCGCCCCGTTGAGCCATCCCGTGAATCTCTGCCTTTGCAACGTCAAACCCCTCAAGCATAGCCGCCTCACAGTAAATGTCACTTAAGACCACGACTCCTTGACCACCGACCCCGCTGAAAACTATGTCAAGTGTCACTTCTCTTTCCTCCTGATGGCATCAAATGGGCACACATCTATGCAGACACCGCAACCATTGCAGAGAATCGAATCGATTTGGGCATGCTCCTCTGTTAGAGTAATAGCTGGACAACCAAACGCTTTCACGCAAACCCCGCAAGCATTGCATTGTTCTTTAACTTCGAATGGTTTTTGTTTCTCAACCAAAAGTGGGCAAGGCCGTTTAGAGATAATTACCGATGGTCCTCGGTATTTCATCATTTCTTGTACTGCTGTGGTAGCAGCTTTAATATCATAAGGGTCGACAGTTATGACTTTCTCTATGCCGACGGCTTTAACGATGTCTTCTATATTCACGACTTTAGCGTCTGTTCCCATCGCAGTTTTTCCTGATCCAGGTGTCGGCTGATGTCCCGTCATAGCGATTACACTATTATCCATAACAACGACGCAAACGTTTGCCTTATTGTAGACAATATTTAGTAGCCCTGGCATCCCTGCGTGGAAGAAAGTTGAGTCACCCAAGACAGCGAACACTTTGTCTTTTACGCCTGCATGGAACATGCCTGCTCCTTGCCCAATGCCTGCCCCCATACAAAGACATGTTTGAACTGCACTCACTGGGGGTAGTACCCCTAGCGTGTAGCACCCGATGTCTCCTGTTACTATCTTGTCGTTTGATCTGCCAATCAGGCTCAAAGCACTCTCCGGGCAGGCAGGTACACATTTCGGTTCGCCCCCACAGGTGTCGCAGATTTGAGCTTTGTGAGTGGTTGGATGCAAAGTTAAAACTCCGAATTCACAGGCTTCTATACACCAGTCGCAGCCTTTACACTTCGTTTGCTCCACAGTAATTATGCCGGTATCTTTTGATTGCGTTAGAGCATCTTCGGGGCATGCTGCTACACAAGGCGCATTGATGCAGGCTTTACATGTTATTGCTGAATTTTGAGTTAAGTTGACCCTGACCGCTCTTATGCGGGATTTCAGTGGGTTAAAAACTCCTTCTTTCTCAAATGAGCAAGCGTACTCACAAATGTCACATCCAACGCATTTATCGCTGTTGCACTCAATATGTTGATTTACAGAGTTAAGTGCGTAATAGAACGCTCTATGAGGGCACCCAGGACAAAGCGCTGGTGGTCTGGGAGGCAAGTCAAAACGTTCTGGTGTTTTTGCTTTTTCAGTTAATCTTAAACCTGCTAATGCTTCACGTACATTATCAGGTGTTAGTTCACCGATTTCTTCTAGACCTAACTCGTTTTTTCCTAAACATCGCAGACCTAACCGCTGAATGTTCTCTTCTAAGTAAGGTCTTAGCTCCTCAATCACTATGATTTTTTTAACCTTTAGGGCAAATCTTCTCACAATCTCGTGAGGGAAGGGATAGACAAAACCTAGCTTTAGCCAAGAAAACTTTTTTGTGTCAAGCACTGAACGAGCATAATAGTAACCCACACCGCTTCCGATAATCCCAATGTCGCTGCCGTTATCTTCAATTACATTGAATTTTGAATGGTTAACAAGGGTTTTTGCCTGTGCCATCTTTACTTCTAGTACTCGATGTTGACGAATGGCGTTTGAAGGTACCATAACCCACTTAGAGCCATTTTTGTCAAATTCAGCTCTGCGTTTGATTCTCTGGAAGTCGCCCAGTTTAACTCTTGCTTTTCCATGTGCAACTCTGGTTGTTAATCGCAAGATTACGGGCAGATGGAGCCTTTCACTGATTTCAAAGGCTTCCTTAGCCATGTCGTGGGCCTCCTGAGGGTTGCCAGCGTCAAGTAGGGGTAACTTTGCGTGGACAGCAAAGTACCGTGTGTCCTGCTCGTTTTGGCTACTATGCAGTGCAGGGTCGTCACAGATGGCAAATAGCATACCGCCTTCTGTGCCTGTGTAGGCCAGAGTCATAGCAGCGTCAGCAGCGACATTTAAACCGACATGTTTCATAGAAACCATTGAGCGTACTCCAGTCATGGATGCGCCTGCGGCAACTTCGGCAGCTACAATCTCGTTTATGCTCCATTCTGCATAGATCCCTAACTCGTTAGAAACTTCAGCTATGGCTTCCAGAATTTCGGTGGAAGGTGTTCCGGGGTAGGCAGCGGCAACCTTTACGGTGGCTTCAATTGCTCCGCGTGCAACTGCCTCATCACCGTTAAGCAGGGCGTAAGTGCCTGGCTTATCGGCTGCAATCTTGGAAGTCATCGTTACTCCTTTACATTTTACCCTTGCGCAAGTCCATTACTCTTTTGGCTTTGCCCTCAGTTCTGGGGAGCTCGCCAGGTTTAACTATTTCAACATCAGCGGATATTCCAGTAACAATATGGATTCTTTTTTGAATCTCAGCCCTCAATGCGTTTTTGTCTAGTTGCGGATCCTTAGCTGCTTTTTCAGATAATTCAACTTTAACAACAAACGTATCCAGAGCTCCTGGTCTATCAACCACTATTAGATATTGAGTAGCCAGTTCTGAGAAGCACATAACCGCATATTCAATTTGCGAGGGGAAAACGTTTACTCCCCTAATGATTAGCATGTCATCTGATCTTCCCCGCACTCTTAACATGCGAGCATGAGTTCGTCCACAATTGCATTTTTCTGTGGCGATTTTAGAAATGTCTCTTGTCCTGTACCGTAGCATGGGTACACCTGTCTTAGTAAGTGTGGTGAAGACTATTTCACCTTCCTCGCCAGCAGATAGTACTTCGCCAGTATCAGGGTCAATCGTTTCCACGATGAAGTTATCTTCCCAAATATGTAGTCCCTGATGTTCATCGCATTCGATTGATACTCCTGGGCCGCAGAGTTCAGTTAATCCATAAACATCAAACGCTTCGATACCCATCTGTTCCTCGATTCTTTCCCTGATTTTATCTGACCATGGTTCCGCTCCAAACATCCCTCTTTTTAGTTTAAGGTCTTTTCTTGGGTCGATACCTTCTTGAGCCATGGTTTCTGCAAGATAAACTGCAAAACTGGGTGTGCAAGCTAGTAGTGTAACCCCTAAATCTTTCATGAGTTTTATCTGGCGTTGAGTCATCCCACCGCTTGCAGGGACAATTTTAGCGCCAAGTTTCTGAGCGCCGTAATGGAATCCTAAACCACCGGTAAATAGTCCATAACCATAGGCGATGTGGATTACGTCTTGACGTCTGCCGCCAGCGGTATAAATAGATCGTGCCATGATCTCTTGCCAGACGTCCAAATCTCCTCTAGTGTAGGATCCAATGATTGGGT
Organism: Bathyarchaeia archaeon; assembly: GCA_034679745.1. Taxonomy (GTDB): domain Archaea; phylum Thermoproteota; class Bathyarchaeia; order Bathyarchaeales; family Bathycorpusculaceae; genus Bathycorpusculum. The sequence goes on along the minus strand of JAXDAO010000112.1, from coordinate 3,084 downwards.
TACCTGTGGTTCCGCTTGAGGCATGGATTTCTACTATTTCATCTGATTTGACAGTGACCATGCCAAATGGATAGTTGTCGCGTAAATCGCTCTTTACCGTAAATGGCATCTTTTGCAGGTCATCAAGTGAGCGTATATCCTCCGGCTTTAAACCTACACTATCAAATTTCTTATGGTAAAAACTACTGTTATTGTAACAGTGATTAACTTGTTCTTTGAGTTTTTTCAGCTGGTAATCATTTATGTCCTGTCTGGGCATAGTTTCGATTTTTTCGTTCCAGTACTTGCCATCCGCCAAATTGTGTCCCTCTTTGCTTTAAAGGCCTAGATACACTTCCTTTATGTGACTATTAGATAAAAGTTCCCTACTCTTGCCATTCAATACAATCTTTCCTTCCTCAAGAACATAGCCCCTGTTGGCTACATTTAGGCTATCGTGGATGTTCTGCTCTACCAATAGAACTGTTACTCCCTCGTCGTTGATTGTGCGTACTGTATCGAGAACTTTCTCTACAATGATAGGGGCTAAACCAAGAGACGGCTCATCGAGAATGAGTAGTCGCGGATTAGACATCAAACTTCGACAGATCACTAGCATCTGCTGTTCACCGCCGCTTAATGTCTGGGCCAAAGCTTTCTCTTTCTTTTTTAGAACGGGAAATATCTCAGAGACTTTTTCTTTTGTCTCCCTAACTTTAGCTTTGTCATTTATCCCGTATGCACCTAATAGTAAGTTTTCTTCTACAGTCATGCGTGGAAAGATTTCTCTTCCCTCGGGAATCATTGTGAGTCCTTTTTTTACTATTTCATAGGTGGGGAGTTTTTCTATGCTTTCGCCCTTGAATTTGATTGATCCCGTCTGGGGTTTAATGTATCCCATGATTGTCTTGACGAGTGTAGTTTTTCCTGCGCCGTTTGGTCCAATTATGCTCACTATTTCTTTCTCTTCAACCTTGAAGCTTACATCACGTAGAATCTGTACAGCCCCGTAAGCTGCAGAGACATTGTCTATTTCAAGCATCACTCTTCATCCTCGCCAAAAGTAAACCGTTTCCCCAAGTAGACTTTGACAACGTTCTCATCGCTGCATACTTGCTTGGGGGTGCCCTCACAGATTTTTTCACCGTGCTGTAGCACAATCACGCGGCTACATAAACCCATAATAACCCGCATAACATGCTCGACAATTAGTACAGTCACACCTTGCTTGTTTATGAGTTTGATAAGTGCAATAGCTTCATCTGACTCTTTAGGGGTCAAACCTGTGAGTAATTCGTCAAGTAACAGCAGTTTAGGATTGGTTGCTAGAGCTTTTGCTAGTTGTATTCGCCGTAGCTCCACAACGTTTAGACTCTTTGCTTTGACATCAAATTTTTCCTTGCTTAAACCCACAAACGACAAAAGTTCATGTGTTTTTTCTATACTGTCAGCTTTGCTGGTGGATTTTTTTTGATTAAATAAAACGCTAGTTAATACATTTTCCATTGCAGTCATTTCTGGGAAGGACTGTACGGTCTGCGCGGTCTTAGTGATCCCTTTTGCGCAGATTCTGTATGGTGGCAGCTTAGAGATGTCCTCATCAAAGAAGAGGACTTGCCCTGAGTCTGGTTTGTAAACGCCGCTGATGAGGTTGAGTAGTGTTGATTTGCCTGAGCCATTGGGACCTACAAGTCCTGCTATTTCACCGTCATTCACGGTGAAGTCAACGTTTTTTAGAGCTTGAAGACCTCCGAAGCGTTTGGAGACTCCTACGCACTTTAACAAAGTTGTAATCTCCGATTAGCAAGAAATTATTCGAGTAGTAATATAAAGGTTGGTAAAAACAAATTTTTTGTAAGTACATGTCTTCATTCGGTCTGCCAAAAACCTTGTTTGTTAAGAGTTAAATACCCACTAAACTATAGGGGTTATTGGGGTAGTGTATTTGCCTATTACACAAGTTAGTGTGTTCCTTGACAATCGACCAGGCTCTCTTTTTGAAGCTATGTCACGCATAGATGAGAACAAAATCAAGATTTTCGCTCTATCTATCGCTGATGCAGGAGAATTTGGATTAGTCAGGATGATTACTGAAGAGCCTAAGAAGGCTGCTGCTCTCTTGGAGGACTCAGGATTTAACCTAGCCAAATCAAAGAAAAACACTGAAGTGACAGCTATCTTTAGCTCAGAAGAGGATAGACTCTCGAAAATAACCAAGATACTAGGAGATAGCGGCATTAACATTGAATACGCTTATTCATCGGCAGTCCACGTAGACGGCAAAGTAGCGTTAATACTTAGACCAAGCAACGTTGAGAAAGCAGAGCAGTTACTTTCAACTAATGGGGTTGATGTGCTTTCGTTAGTTGATATCAAAAAATACTTCAAATGATATACCTTTATGTCGTAATTCACGCCTCTTCTCTCACATGCAGTGGCGTAAAACAGCTCTCTGATGCCTTAGAATGATGGTTAGATTAGAAAAATAATGATTCTTGGACAATAACCTTTAATTTATGGCATTCACGACCCTTTAGCAGAAGGTAAGAGAAGAATGGTCACTACAAACCTCGACAAGATCTTCAATCCTAAAACTGTAGCTATCATAGGCGCCAGTGATGCAGAAGGTTCAGTTGGATATGCAATTGTTAAAAACTTTACTCAGGGAGGTTATACTGGTAAGGTTTATTTCGTTAACGTACGTAAACCTGAGATCCTAGGTGTTAAGACTTATCCATCCGTTGATCAGATCCCCGAGCAAGTCGATTTGGCGATGATCGCGACACCCGCAAAAACAGTTCCAGATGTCATGGTGGAATGCGGGAAGGCAAAAGTTAAAGGTGTAATCATTGTTTCCGCTGGTTTCAAAGAGATTGGCGAAGAAGGTAAAGCTTTAGAAGAAAAATTAGGTCAAGTAGCCAAACAATATGGCATCCGTGTTATTGGGCCGAACTGCATCGGAATCATACGACCGCGATCGAACCTTAACGCTACTTTCCTTGACAAAGTCCCGAAACCTGGCAATGTTGCCTTCTTATCTCAAAGTGGTGCTTTAGGTTCAGCAATCTTGGACTGGGCGATTCATGAAAACATTGGCTTTAGCAA
>JAXDAO010000111.1:0-15267 GCA_034679745.1 Bathyarchaeia archaeon | reverse complement strand
TTGCTATTTCAATGTTGGTAATTTCGTTTCCAGCTGAAACGTTATACACCTCACCCGCCTTTCCATGATACAGAACTGCGTCTATGGCTTCGCAGTGATCTTGCACGTAAATCCAGTCGCGGATGTTGGTTCCTGAACCGTAGATTGGTATGGGCAGGTTTCTTAGTGCGCGGATAATGGTTTTTGGGATTAGTTTTTCTGGGAGTTGGTAGGGTCCGAAGTTGTTTGTGCATCTTGTGATGGATACATTCAGGTCGTAGGTTTTGTAGTAGGATAATGCGAACATGTCAGCCGCAGCTTTTGAGGCAGAATAGGGGTTCGATGGGTTGGGCGGGTCGTTTTCGGTGAATGAACCTTCAAGCGCTTGCCCGTAGACTTCGTCGGTTGAAACGTGAACTAATCTGGCTTTTTTGTTGTGTTTTCTCACAGCTTCTAAAATTGTGAAAGTGCCTACCGTGTTGTTTTGAAGGAACGTGTAGGGGTCAGCTATGCTTCGGTCTACATGAGTTTCTGCCGCGATGTTCACGACTGCATCCACGCCGCGGACTAATTTATCAACGAGCCGAGGATTGCAGATGTCGCCTTTTACGAAAGTATATCTCTTGTTGTTCTCTATATCGCGTAAGTTTGCGGGGTTGGCACCTGTTCCTATCTTATCCAAATTTAATAGTTCAATGTCAGGATGCTCCGTGAGCATGTACCTGCAGAAGTTGCTTCCTATGAAGCCTAAGCCGCCAGTTACAAGAAGTTTCATGCTTTTCACTTGTGGGGTGGTTGGTTCCAATCCCAAGGTTTGCCGACTCGGGGGTCGCTTTTTTTGCCGTTTATGGACTTTGGTATGAGAGTTGGGTCGTTCCAAGGTCTGCGTTCTTCATCGGGGTTAGCATAATCGTATAGGTTGGTAGTGAAGTAAAGCAGCATTGCTGGTTCATTGCCGAGCGCTTTGAAGCCGTGCCAGTAATGACCAGGCATACGCACTATTTGCATATCTTGACCCGTGGAGACTATCTCGTTCAACTCTTCGGTTTTTTCGTCGTATGCACATATTTTTATGGCGCCTTTCAGGGCTATGAAGTAGTCGGTTTGCCCTCTTAGATGACAGTGCCAAGCTCGGATAATGCCAGGATATGTTACGGAGAGGTTTGCTTGTGGAATTTTATCTTCTGCGAAAAGGTCTTGCCAGTCTTTGCGCATTATCTCTGTGAAGAAGCCTCTCTCGTCTGAGGAGCGTTTTATTGGTTTGATTACTATTCCTTTTAACATGGTTATTTCCAAGTTTTGTTTTGTCTGGAATCATATTGTTAGGTAAGATTTTATAATCATTGCTATCTCCATGTGGCGCGTGGTTAGACTTCTACTTCTGAATAGTCGCCGATGTGAAGTTTTATGGTTCGGTTTCTGTGGTTTTTGGTTACTTTTGCGTTCTTGCCGATTAGACTGTCTTCCAACCGTTCCACATCGGTTATTGTGACGTTTTCTAGTATGACGCAATGTTCGAGGTTGGAGTTTAGGATTTGGCTGTTGTCGCCGACGCTTGTGTATGGTCCCACGAACGAGTTTTCGATTAGAGTGTTTTTCCCTATTATGCAGGGTCCTCTGATGGTGCTGTTGACTACTTTTGCTTCGGCTTCCACTTTGACTCTGCCTTCTATGGTGCTGTTGGTTACGCTTCCTTCGATGTCTCGGGTTACGTATTCGTCCAAGATTTTGGCGTTAGCTGAGAGTATGTCATCTTTTTTGCCTGTGTCCAGCCACCAAGAGTCCAAGATTTCAGCTTTAACCTTGAAGCCCATGTTTATCATTTCTTGGATGGCATCAGTGATTTCAAGTTCTCCCCGCCACGAAGGCTTTATCTTTTCTATAGCTTTGTGGATTTTGTTAGAGAAAAGGTAAGTGCCGATTATGGCAAGGTTACCCATCGGCGTTTTAGGTTTCTCCGCCAGCCGGACAATGTTGCCTTTAGTATCCAGTTGGGCTATGCCGAAGCTTGAGGGATTTTCCACTTCCTTCAAGATAATAAGCGCGTCAAGATGCTCCGTCTGGAACTTTTGAACGAAAGCGTTCAAGCCTTGACCAGTCAAGTTATCGCCCAAACACATCACGAAAGAGTCTTGAGCGAGAAATTGCTGCGCGGTTTTAACCGCGTGCGCCAAACCAAGAGGCTCTTGGGGGATGTAGTCAACGCTGAGTTTCCATTTTGAGCCGTCGTTGACGTAGTCCTTAACATACTGACCCGTTTCTGGAGCAGTGATAACGCCGACTTCTTTTATGCCAGTTGCCGCCACTTGGTCAAGCACGTAGCCCAGAATAGGTTTGTTTGCTACGGGAATGAGCTGCTTGGCGCACGTGAAGGTTAAAGGTCGCAGTCTAGTGCCTTTGCCGCCGCTGAGTACAAGCGCCTTCATTTTGGGTCCCTGAATTGTTTAATGACCAGTTAATATTAAGACTTGTGTGATTATCCTGTTAAAGACACTGTTCTAAAGCTTATCGATAGTTGTTTAGAAGTAGTTGTCTCCTTTTTTGCTGTTTTAGGACAAGCTGTTTTGGGTTGCTTTTTTGAAGCAAAGCTTAAATTGCTTGCAGGTTGAGTCATTAAAAGTCTGTAGAAGTCAAGGAACGCCTGTAAAAGGGGAAGTCTACATGCCGTTAACCCAGAAAGTCACGTTCAACGCGATGCTTCAGAGAGGGAACAGAGTGCAAATCCCGAATTTGATTCGGTGGCAGTTCCATCAAACCCAAAAAGGGCTGAGAGAGCTGTTTATTTTCTGTCGTTTTTGACTTGCTTCTCTATCCACTCATAGGTTTTCGCGAGACCTTCTTCCAGCGTAACTTGCGGCTGCCACTTAAGCACTTTCTTGACCAACGTAAGATCAGCGTTTCTACCGCGGACACCTTGCGGCGCTGTTGGGTTATAGGTTCTAGTTATTCTTTTGCCTGAAGCCGCAATTATTATGTCAGCAAGCTTGTTTATCGTAACAAGCCTGTCAGAACCTATGTTTATGGGCTTATCATAATCTGATTCCATTAGGAGAATCGTGGCTTTCACAGCATCGTCAATGTAACAGTAACTGCGCGTTTGCTTCCCATCACCCCATATCTCGATGACCCCGGGGTTTGTAGCTTCTGCCACCTTTCTGCAGAGGGCAGCAGGAGATTTTTCTTTTCCACCTTTGTATGTCCCCTCAGGACCGTAGATGTTGTGGTAGCGCAGGACGCGGATGTCCATTTTGTAATCGCGTTGATAGGCTTCGCACATTTTTTCCGTGCAAAGCTTCTCCCACCCGTAAAAGTTGTCAGGGTCAGCTGGATAAGCGTCCTCTTCCCTTAGACCTTGTATGTTGGGGTCTGTTTGGCGGTATGTGGGGTAAACGCAGGCGGAACTCGAAAAAAGGTACCGTTTCACTTTGTTTTGCCTCGAGGCTTCCAGCATGAAAGTGTTAATGAGCGTGTTGTCATGCATCACTTCAGCGCCCACTTCCGTTATGAAGCCTATTCCGCCCATGTTAGCTGCCAAATTGTAGACCTTGTCTATGTTTTTTGTGGCTTTGAGGCAATTCTCCAAGATGCGCAGGTCTGCATTGACTTTTTCAGAATAGTATTTTTCTTTTATGTAGGCGTCGAATTTTATGTCGACAATTCTAACGAAGTGGCCTTGCTTGAAGAGTTCGCGTGCAAGGTGGCTCCCAATGAAGCCGCCGCCACCAGTGACTAAAACACGATCCATCATGCAACCCACCAATTTCAAATACACAGTTTCTATAGCTTCTACTTAAGTTAATACATAAAATTTACCCAGTCCAGTATTCTTTCGCCACTGCGGTGGATTATTTTGGAGTTTAGTAGTTGTGGCTAGTCAGGTTAAGTGAAGCCTAATGCCAAAAGGCTATGTTAAATGTCTCTTTTAGAATTAGTCGGTCCAACGGGTTAGGCACCGCCGCCTACTACTATAGTTTTCCCTAAAGAAAGGGTCTTGACTTTTCGGATCTGCTTTTGGCTATGGGTGTGATAATTCATGTGGTAGGGATTAATTTGTTGTGATAGTTGGGTGAGTCAGGTGTTCGGTGGGTGGTGGTTTTGTTTATATTGTTTGTTTATACATCGTTTATACAGGGGATTGTGTTTGGCTAAGGTGTTTAAGGGTTTCAGGTTTGATGCTGAACTGTATGGTGGGTTTAAAGAAGTTGCTGGGGCGGGTGGTTTTACTGTTACTGGAGCGTTTGAACGGTTTATGCGTGGGTGCGTGGAGTGTGGGTTTTTGGTTTTTCCAGATGAAAGGCTTGGGGATTTTGAGGTTGAGGCTAGGGTGCTGGCGGATTGGTTGGGGAAGGGAAAGCGTTTTTACCGTGGGGAAGACGGCGGGGAAGTGAATATTCAGGGGCGTTTGTTTGGGCTTTTGTCTAAGGTGCGGGATGCTGAGTTGAAAGCGCAGGTGGAGAAAGTGTTGAAGGCGTCAGTTCCGTGACAGGAGCCAGCGGTCTTTCCGAGCTTGCTATTTAAGAAGCAATGGTGATGAGATACTTTTAGTAAATTGGAGTTCGAACCCCAGCGCGTCGTTCGCTTTTTAATAAAACTCGAGCAACTTTTTTATTCTTTCTTTTAGCTTAACTTCTTGTTCTCTTACAAATTCCCTTTCAGTGAATTCTTTCCAAATTTTTTTAACCAAACCTTTCTTTATATCTGCCAAAAAAGAATTCAACCTTTCCCTTATGTGCTGATCTAGAGTTGATCGCTTGCTATTTGCCCAAAATCTTTTCACATTCAGTTTTTCGAAATTGTCGAGAATTATTGCGATTGCATCAAAATGATCCCTTATCCTCTCTGTTTTCTCTGTCATTAGCTTCATTATCAAAACATCTTCAATTGGCGCCACTTTTACACTTACGGCTGTTTTCTTGTTTTCTTCAAAATATGGTTGTACGTTCATTCTGTTTGCTTTTCTGAAGATGTCTTCGGGTAACTTGTACTCTAAGTCTGTGCTCCAATCAATTACTTTATCTACTGAAACGTGAAGCTCAATCGTTTCATTATTGATTCTTTTACTGCCCTTTACTCCAAAATCCGTTTTTTCAAAACTGTATTGCAACAACTCAAAAACACCACGTAGCGCTGTCAAATCCTTCTTGGTTGTAATAAAATCAATGTCTTTTGTGAATCTCCAACTTCTTGGCTCTGTAAACGTTCTTGTGGCATAGCCACCAATCACAATAAGGTCAATTTGGAATTTCTTAGATTCTTGGTCTATACTTGCCAAATCCTCTAAGCTGACTTTTTCTATTTTGCTTGCTTTAATATTTTTCAAGTCTTACACCCAAATCTTCTAACACCTTGCGAACAACTTCTCTTGGTAATATTCCTAGAAGGTCCCACTTCTCGTTCAATGACTCATAACCTTCAAACTTCTCTTTAATTCTTTCAAGTTCTTCTATCTCTTCTTCCGTCAAGAAAGCTTTATGCACCAGTTTGTTTCTGAGTTCATGAAATCTTGACATAACAATTTCATCTTTTGGAAATATCTCACCGCTCTTTCCTACCGCGTCTTTCTCTATTTCTTGGATAATTTCTGTCTCTATTAAGGGTCTGCGAGTTTCGAAATTTATTGCATCAAGCAAATACCCAAGTTTCCTTGAAAAACTAAAGTCCTTTGCAAGATTTATAATTCCTTCATTGCCATACCATCTGAGTTCCTTTTTCTTTTGCACAACAATTGCAATTACTTCAATTATACTAGTTTGCGTTTGCCTCCCCAAGAGCTCCGTTAAAAGAAACTCCGGCTTCTCTATGTAATATCCTTCTTCAGTCTTTACCTTTGTCAAAGCTATTGGCATAGTAGAGTGAAGTAACTTGACATAGTTGCTTATTTTTCTGGTTTCTATTATATCACCTATAGATACTCGAGTTTTCTCATCCGTCAAAAAAGCTATCCACTTCCCTTCGTCTTGTGTTTCGACTTTTAGTTCAAAAATTTTTGCTGGAATTATATAATGATGATAGTAGTAAGCAGCATAGCTTCCTGTTATTACGTAAGTCAGCTTGTCATTTATGAAAATGAGCTTTTCAATCACGCTTCGTTTTTCAAGTTTTTCCCTTTCTACTAGGGAATACAGTCCAGTGACAAAGCTAATATCTTCTGGTGAAACAAGTCTATAAACTCGTGCTCTATAATCAATTTCACTTCTTTTTTTGTTTATAAATCCTCTTTGCTCTAATTCCCAAAGTACTTTAACCGTCATTACTCTACTAATGACAAGCTCCTTTGTAACATCTTTGAATCCAAAAGCTCGCTTTTTGTATTTCGCCCAGAGTATGTTGTAGTATTTTTTGAGCCATTCTGGCATTTCTTTCTGCATGTTCATCACGGTAAACTAATTTAAGTAGTTTACTAAATTAGGTAAACTAATTTAAATAGTTTACCAAATTCTTTTCTTAAGAAATTTAATCACGTGATTAAATCGATGAGTAAAATACTTCCAGTTTCAAACAACTTAGGTCCTCATTGAATAGCACTTCGACCATATTTCTGATATTGCAATTTACTGGTAAATTGGGGTTCAAATCCCTTCCCCGTCGCCAATCTCTATGATTAAGACGCCTATTTTGAAGTCTATTAAAAATACCCCCTTATAGGGGGTGAAAATGTACCACTTCCTTTTTACCAAAGTTTGTAATTGGTTCAATCATCTTGGGAATACAACAAGGAATGGTTCGGGTTCCGCCTCTTTGCTTGCATAACACGCTAACGCTAAAGCGTAGAGTTGATCATCATGTCTGCCCCGTGGATGGCGAAACTTGATGTGTATGCGCTCTTGAGCAGTGTTTGGCTTCAGGTACTCGTATTGTTGCTCGTTGATTTGAGCGATTAACTGTTTGTCTTCGCCTCGGATGCGGAGCTGATTTTTCTCCATTAGCAATTTCATGTAGTTCAGCATGTTCTCTTTCTCGGCGTCGGTGAAGAATACGCCTGTAACGTTTGGAATGTCTATGCTTTCGAACTCGTCCACTATGGCGTCGCCTATGCCTGTCTTGTCCACGTACATGCCCTCAAGGTCGAGGGTTTGGTGTGTTCTTGCAACATAGGCGATGACTTCTGGGTAAGGCGTGCCCAAAGGAAACTCGCGTTTATGCACCAAGCGGACCAAGTTGTTGTCGGTTAGCTCTACGACGGCTAAGACGCTGTGGTCTACCTGTTTGCCCAAGTCTAAACCAGCAAAGTATTTTCGATCAAGTTGTGCGGGGTTTACGTGTTCTATGTCTTCGATGTACTGGTTTGGCGAGGCTGGATTATCAAGCTCTGGGTCGATGCAGGTTGCTATGAGGTCCATGGGGAAGAACGTTTGAGACGCCTCAACCCACTGGGCTTGGACTTCTCTTTGCCACTCTTCCTTGGTCATCATTTCGCGCCATTCCGCGAGCTGATTTTTGCTCACGAGCGGGCTGGAATCGCTTGAGTAGTGGTGTATTGAGTAGCGTTTTGTGTCCAGAAACGCTTTGCGGAAGGCGTGGTCGAAAGCCATGGGGGTGCCGCTCATGATTAGGGCGGCGTTGGGTTTTGTGAGCATCATCATTATTTCGCTTGTTACCATTTCAGTTGGGATTATGCTTGCTTCGTCTAGGAATATGTAGTCGGGGTGGTATCCTCTGAGTTTATCTGGAGAACATGGTAAGGCTACCAGCTTACTGTCAAGCAGAGGCTTCAGCTTGATAACGGTCCGTGTTGAACCAGGTTGTTGAAGCATTTCTCGCAAAAGCGGATTTGCCACTATGGTCGAGTGGCAGTAATCGAACATTATCATGCTTTGGCGTTGCGTGCTGCTTATGATGAGGCTTTCAACCTTGGATTTTGTGTAAAGAAGCCAGAGGTTCTTGCGGCTGAAAACAAGGCTTTTTCCCCAGCCCCTACCGCACACGGCTACTTGCCTTGGGCTTAGGTCTCTTAGCAGCTTCTGGTGGTCTGGTGCTTCAACCAGCCAGCTGTCGCCGCACATTAAAGCGGCAAAGAAAACTGGGTCATCGACTAGCTTACGGGTAACTTTTGGATAAGCCACAAGTTGTTTAAAGGCTTTAGACCTCTGCCTCAGATCACCGTAGACTTTGGCTGCGAATTCTAAGTCGCTTAGAACCTTTTCAACGAAAGCGTCCTCTTCCATACCCTGAAATCACGCCTAAAACGATTGGCAATCCTAGGCTCCACGCCCCTCACGTAGTCGCCCAAGGTTTCCTCTTCGAACGCCTCTTTTTCGCCCTTCTGCGTCAACATTCTGTTCAAGGTGTTCATGTGAAACGCGAGAACATTAGCCGCTCGAAGTCTCTCAATAAAGGTGAGATCGGGATTTTTCAGCATTTTCTGCAGGTCGTTGATGATTTCCTGTTCCACTAAGATTAGCTCTTCACGAGTCGGCAATTTCGCCTGAGATTTTTCCTTCATGCTTTGGCGACCCTACCTTTTATGTGTTAACTGTACTTTTACTTGCAAGTTGCATATGGCTTCAATATTCAGCAGGTGGAGTATAAGCATTTTTTATCGGTTCCTAGCATTTTTTCTCTGCAGCATCTTTTTTGAGATGGAGCTGTTGCTAAGCAAATGTCAAGTTGGCGCTAAATTGCACAGCCACTATTAAAAAGGTTCATTCGACGCATTTGACACATTATGCTACTAGTTGACGGGAGAACGGGGCTATTTATAAAAACCAAAGCTTCAGAGTCGCGATCATGAGAGAAAGTAACACGCATGAAACATGAAATAAATCCGTCAAGGGTGCTCGGTTTAAATATGCTTTCAACATGGTTTAGGTTGAACATATAAAGCAATTCAAAGTAGCATTTTTTTGGTCCACTGCCTTTTCATTTTTTGAATAAGATAGTGAGGCTATGTCTGCTAAAATCCCACAGGGGGTATGGTTGAATAAATGTATTTTGGCAGCCTAAAGATAGAACAGTGTTCTAGAGAGCTAGTACCGAAAATGCTAAATGGTAAACTTTGTCAAATGAGTTAGCGTGAAGGCACGTAAATTTCATCGATTTCTGTTTGTCTTGTTTGTTGCTGCGATGTTTGTTTTCTTACCTCAAACTGCGTCTGTAGAGATCATAGCAAGTCAGCAAGGCACTCAATTAAGCCCGATGTTCTGGTTGCGTGCAGTAAAAGGTTTGAGGAACCCAGCCATGCCTACTGCCGATAATTACATTCCTAATGGCAGCTTTGAGTTAGGCTTAGGTGACTTTGCAGAAGGCTGGACCTACCAAAATGATACTTCAACGAGGATTTGCCGAGTTGACTCTGTCTTTTTTGAAGGCACCTATAGTTATTACATCTGGAGTAACACATCGGTCGTAAATGCTCACTCAGAATATTTCAGTATAACATCTGGCGGTTACTATAACGTGAGTTTCTGCACTAAAACGTCGTTTCCAATGGTTGAAACAGCAGCTGGTTATTACTTGGTGTTAGTGGTAAAAAATTCAACTATAGTAGATGAGATTGAATCTAGCATTTCCATAAAAGCGACTTCGGACTGGACAAGTTTTGAGTATAGTTGGCATATACCTGCCAATCGTAATTACACGGAGGCTCGAATCAGATTGACTATGATATTGGCAAATAACACAGGCGCAAAAAATGGTGCTTCTGCGTGGATTGATAATATTGTAGTTAAGCCTCAGATTTGTTCAATAATATGCAGTCAACCGTTCCTAATTGACTATGAAAAATTACCTTCCACATTGAATTTCTCTGCGCAGTTTACGAATGTTACAACAAAACCCTCTTTGGATGCTAACGATTTTATTGTCAAACTCGGTGAACAGAGTCTTACAGTAAGGTCGGTAATATATAATGAAACTTCACAGTTATACGACATTACGGTTAACTTGCCATCCTTACAAAAGGGTAAGTATATGCTAAAGCTGTTGTACGGTTCAAAAGAATCCTTGAATTTCAAAGGAGTCAATGTATATCAATACACGGGAAATTTCAGTTTTGTTCACTGGACTGATGTCCATTATAATCCTCCAGATATAGGGTACGAAAGCCAACTAAACACCACTTTGCAAATATTGAAAAATGCAAATCCGGAATTCATAATAATGAGCGGTGACATGCATTCTTCAGAAGCTAATTATCAACGATTTTACGCAATCCTGAATTCAATGAATTTTGATATTCCCATATTTTTTGCTAATGGCAACCATGAAAAAGAATCCATGAAATTTTTGAATAATGCAATTCTATATATGGGTGAAAAAAAAGCCCAATATGGAAATGAGTATCCATTCACCTTTAACTATGGAGAGTATTATTTTATAGGCTTGGACAGCGGGGTACTCCCATATTCTGGAGATGGCAACATTTCAGATGCACAGCATAATTGGTTAAAAAGCGAACTTCATAGCAACCTTGGTAAACACTTGATTGCGTTTACCCATCATCCGTTATATTTCTCAGGGAGAACGGGCTATTCTTGGCTAAATGTTACGGTTGCCAAGAGTATAATGAACCTATTTTCAGACTATGAAATCACTGCCACTTTCGCAGGGCACACTCACAGGTCTGATGTTTCTATAGTGAAAGGCACATCTTATTATACGACTGTGAGTGGACACAATTGTACACACTGGACAGGTACTGAACCCTTTCCGCCTTCAGGATTTAGAACAATCAAAGTCATCAATAATGTAATAGTTGGAGCACCTGTAACGAACTTATTCAGTTACTACACAGGAGAATTTGTTTATGAGCGAAGTGAAAACACTCGCTAGTATAGCAGTTTGTGTCTTTTTAAGCATTCAACTGTTGAAAAGTCGGACCTGCGTGCGCTTGTCATAATGATAAATGGATTCTGAGAAGCTCAAAACGAGAAAAGCATGGATGATTATGCTCAAGTGGAGGAAGTAGACTGAAAATGGCACATTAAAATGCTAAACGTGGTTATTTGGGCTTTTTTGTTCAAAATTTTAGTTTTACAGTTCCTACCCTAACTCAAGATTACCGCTAACAATAAATGAATTTGTAAAAAGTCTTGTGATATTTATGGTGAATTATCTTGAAAGCTGGATGCGGGAATAGCGGGTGGATGCAGTTATGAAAATCTCAAATTAATTCTTTAGTTAGTTCCTTAGCAATTTCTAAATCTTCTTTTGTATCAATCTCCAAACATATCTCCTCGTTAAAGTACACGGGATAAAGGGGGATCCTTGCGGATATTCTATTAAAAATGTGTTCAGCATAGATTTTTGTTTCCCCTTCTCTAATAGATTTTTCTATTTCATGTAACCAGAATAAATAAGCTGCTTTGGAAAACTTGTACAGCGGAGCTAAAAAAAAGGCATTCTCACCACGGAAGGCTATGCCAATTCTAAACACTCTACCGTTTTTAATTACTGCTTTGAAATCCTTTTCAGGAGGTTTAATTTCTCTGTTAACTAGGACGCAGTTTTCGTGTTTTTCGTTAAGTAAGCTCGTGAGCAATTTCTCTTCGAAAAATAAATCGCCATGCAGCAAGACGACATCATCATCAATTAGATTTTTTGTCAGCAACATTGAATAAAGGTAATTAGTAGTTCCGTATTTTGGATTCTTGACGTATGCGACTTTAACAGATGAGTGCTCTCTTTTCATGTGGTTCTTTATTTTAGTTTCAAAGGGACCCGTCGTTATTATTAGATTCTTGATGCCGCATGCAGTTAATTTGTCCACTTGATGACTTAAAAGGGTTCTAGAACCTACCTTTAGGAGCGCCTTCGGAGTATATTTTGTTAATGGATATAGTCGTGTACTTCTGCCAGAATTAAGTATGACTGCCTTCATTATCAGACACCCAAATGTCCTCTACAAAATGCCTTTTAAGATTTTTCTCAGCCCCTCTACTGTGACTTCTCTCGGATTATTCCCAGCTCTATCTGGTCTAAATCCTTCTTTAACGATTAAATCGATGTCTTCAGAATTCACTCCCACTTCACTTAGCCTTCTGGGTAATTTCACGTTTACAATGATTTCGTCGATTTTTTGAATAAAATCTCCGACGGTTTCTGCGTTAATTGCATTAGCCATGTCGAGAATTCGACCTCCAATGACTTCGGAGTTATATCTTATGAAGGAGGGCAAGGTTAACGAACAAGATAACCCGTGGGGAACATTAAAACGCGCAGTCAAGGGATAGGAAACAGAATGAACGATTGTAGTTGCCGCTATGCTTATGGCTATTCCTGAAAAAAGGCTTGCGAGTGACATGTTGCTTCTGAGTTCTATTTTATCTGGGTAATTATAGGCGTTCACTATATTATCAGAAATTAGTTTGATACCTTTCAGCGCGAAAACATCGCTCACAGGCGTATGATTTCTAGACCAGTAAGCTTCAATACATTGCGATAAAGCATCCAATCCTGTAATAGCAGTTATGAACTTGGACATGGTGACTGTAAGAGCTGGTTCCACTACAGCTACGTTCGGACGAAGATAGTCATGGGTTAGCGATATCTTCTTTTTCGTATCTTCATGGATAATCGAGGCATATTGTGTAACCTCGCTTCCAGTTCCAGCGGTAGTGGGGATGGCTATAATGGGTATTCCCCTGTTTATGATTTCCCTGCTCGTAGAAAGATATTCAGATACAGAACTAGGGGTCTTCAATAACACGGCTATAGCCTTGGCGAAGTCTATAGCGCTTCCGCCGCCTAGTCCAATCACCAAGTTGCCTTCTTCTTTTTTTAGAAACTGTACGCCATCTTCAATGTTTCTCGTTGTGGGATTATGCTCAACATTGTCATAAACTGCGACAGGATAACCTTTCAAATTTTCGATTATTTTATCAGCTATGCCAAACTTTTTCATACTTTGCTTACCAGTAACAAGGACAATCTTCTTCGGGCTAAAAGCCCCGACTACTTCAGCAAGCTTATTAAGCGAGCCTACACCGAAGATTATTTTTGTAGGTATGTAATAATGCCATACATCTTTCATTTTAAACAAATTTTAAATGTCCGCCTTATTATACTTGACGTAGGTATTTGCTAATGGCTATAAAAAGCAGGCTTAAGCCAGAAGATTTGCGCCGAAAATTAAAGGATCTTCTTGATAGCAAACCGTTGATGCGAGTGATAGAGGTACATGATGGAGCTAGCGCCTTAGTTGCAAATCGCGTAAAAATAGAACTGGATACGGATGATAAAAATGAGGTTTTGGAATTTGATGCTTTATGGGCGAGCAGCTTAACCGACTCGGCGTCAAAAGGTCTGCCAGATATTGAGGTTGTGAGTTTAGATTCAAGGCTCAATACTATAGAACAAATAGTGAGTGTTACAAATAAACCAGTAATAGTTGATGGTGATACTGGCGGAGACCTAGCCAGTTTTGAATACTTTGTAAACAGGCTTGAAAGGTTGGGTGTTTCAGCGGTAGTAATAGAGGATAAAACCTTCCCTAAGAGAAACAGTTTAGATCCCAACTCTATACAGAATCTTGAAGATCCTGATGTGTTTGCAGAAAAAATCAGAACTGGTAAGGAAACCATTCGCTCAGAGGATTTCATGATATTCGCTAGAATAGAGAGCCTAATTGCAGGATGCGATGTTGAAGACGCATTACGTAGAGCGGAGAAATACCTGCTGGCAGGTGCTGACGGAATTTTAATACATTCAAGGGAAACGGATCCCATAAGAGTGATAAAATTTGCCGCCGAATATGATAAATTAGGTAAAAAGCTTGGCTTATCCAAGCCGCTCCTATGTGTACCTACAACCTACAACACTGTCAGAGAGGAAGAACTCAAAAAATACGGGTTTAGGGTAGTTATCTACGCTAATCATCTCCTGAGGGCGTCAATTAAATCCATGGAAGAAGTATGCAAGATTATATTGTTGAAGGGACGGGCCTTTGAAACTGAGCCATACTGTACGCCGGTCAGCAAGATACTCGATATGGTAGGTTTTACGCAAATAAGGGAAAGAGACCTCAAGAGATTGAGCGAACAAAGCAAAGCTAAGGTAATTATACCTGCTGCAGGAAAGCCTAAGGAAATAATTATCGAGGGTATTCCTACGGCTATGTTGGACGTTAACGGTAAAACGATTATTCAAAGACAACTTGACGTGTTAAGAAAATGCGGCGTAGTAGACGTGACGGTTATAAGGGGATACAAAAAAGAGAAGTTAAACGTCGGTGGCGTAAAACATTACGATATAGAAGATAATGGACGAGGCTCATTATTTTCCCTATTTACCGCTAAAGAGGAAATGAATAATGGTTTCATCTCAATATTCTCGGATATATTGTTCGACGAATCAATTATCACCATGCTTCTTAAGAGCAGAGAGAACATAGTTATAGTTGCTGATGCATCCTATCCTGTTCATAGACACGAGATAGATAAAGAATTGGATTTGATAATTGGCAAGCAAGAAGGCGGATACTATCGACAGTTGTCTTCCATAATTGAGAAAGAAGTATCTTTTATAGGTAAGAAGATTAAGAAGGAGATAGCAACACATGAGTTCATAGGTATAGCCAAATTTTCAAAATATGGAGCTCAAAATTTAATTGATGTCTATAGAGACTGCTTGAAAAGTCATAAGGGAAAATTCCATGAAAGCGGAAGCTTTGATAAAGCTTCAATAGTAGATATGCTACAGGAAATGATAGACAGAGGTTTCAAAGTTCATTACATTGAGACAAACAAGGGATGGATGGAAATTCATAATAAGAAAGACTATGAACTGGCAAAGAGCGTAATCTATTAAAGCTTGAGAAGCTCTTTCATAAACCTGTCCTTTATCTCTGGCGGGGCTAAAGAGACCCTGGGCACCTCAACTCTTTCTTTATTGACTTTAACATGTATGAACGAAGGCCCTTCCAGACATAGGAATTTCGTAAGACCTGCCTTCAGTACATCTGCGGAATCTGTGTACTTGCTGTTGGCGAAGCCAGAAGAGGCTGCTATAACGTCGAGTTTGGTTATCGGACTAGAGGTTTCTTGCCCACCTGTAGACTCATGGCACTCGTTGTCTAGGATTATGTGTATTAGGTTTTTGGGTGCGGTTTTTCCGACCGTGGCGAGAGTGCCTAGAGACATGAGAATGTTTCCGTCACCTGCAATGATAACGATTTTCACGTTAGGTTTTGCCAGAGATACGCCTAATCCAATCGCTGAAGCCAAACCCATGGAACCTAGCATGTAAAAGTTCCTAGCACAATCTTTGATGGTAAAAAGTTCTCTGCTTATCATGCCATTACAGGCGATAACATACTCGTCTTTTAAACATTCAATTATGGCTTTGACGGCA
>JAXDAO010000110.1:0-3170 GCA_034679745.1 Bathyarchaeia archaeon | reverse complement strand
CTTTCGGCGGCGCCAACGCTCACGAGAAAAACTACCAGTTTTTCTTTTACCTTTTAACCCTTCAAACAAACCATTTCCTTTTAGCGCAAGCCCTAAACCTCAAGTTCTCCAATGCATGGACTGCGTTTTTTGGTGTGGCCACTGCAGTCAGCCTTCGATGGCGGGAAGAAGGTCCGTTAACCGTCTTGCTTCAAGCGAAGCCTGTTCTGTTATTAGTTGAACTCAACTGTCCTTATTGGGTTATAAGCAACTAATCTTTTATGAAGAGCAAACGCAGCAATAACTTAGCGTTCGTAAAGAAAATAGGCTAGCGCGCGAGCGATTATTGTTGATATTCCGACTTGGTTACGGTCTTTCCTGCAAATTTAAGTTCTAAAGCATCATCATACGGACAGGTTTCCACACAGCGAGCGCAGAGGATACATCTTGATTCAGTTACATCACCGCCTTTCTGTTCATAAACAGCGGTTGCTTGAGTGGGACAGACACGTTTGCATACGCCGCATTTTGTACACTTCTCCTCATTCTTAATTAGTTTTGAGAGGGCTATTTTCTTGAAGGGCCAGAAAGTGCTAAATAAGCCAGTTAATGCACCCAAAGGACAGATTCTGCACCAAAAGCGCCTATAGGCTAAACCTAAGATAGTAACAGCAATCAGTACTACCAAGTTTATTGAAGTGACATAAAATCCTGCAATCCAAAATGGTCCGTAAACTATCTCAGAAACATATGACCAGTTCATTGCTCCCACAGTGCATTCCGCTAAAATGCAAAGTGGTCGTGCAGGGCACACTAAGCAGTAGGGCTCGTTTATGTAGGTGATTATTCCTGAGTGTACAACGTCGTGCCCGGTTGTTGTGTTAGTTCCAGGAACAAGTTCAGTTCCAAAGATGGAATACGCCCCGAAAATAACGCTTAGGATCAAGAAAACGGCGATTATGATGTACCTTGATTGGCTTAGTACTTTGGAATTTTTTGGTGAAAAGTTAAGATGTCTTTTTTTGAATATCTTGCGAACTTTTGTTAGTAGGTCCATATAGAGACCAAAGGGACAAAGCCATCCGCAGAAAAATCGACCTAAAAGAAGCGAGGCAAATATTACTAAAGAGAAAACTATGATGAGTCTCTCTATGCCTGTGGTAGAGTAGAATACATTATAGCCAATTGAGCTGTCCCAAAATGGGAAGATTGATGCTTGAATTTGAAAAAGGGGACAGGTTATTGTTCTGCCGTTTGGCATATAGCATGCAAGAACCGGTAAAGATAATCCATCAGGTAGTTGGTTTCCAAAAAAGTCAGTGCCAATTAACCTATCCCGAGGAGCGCTGCCTAGTGGAGCCCATGTTGGGTCATTAAATGGACCTATGATTAGACCCATAAAAATAACACATACGGCGGCCACTTGTATGAATAGTCTGAGTCTACTGAAACGTTTTGTTCGATCTTTGTTTAATTTCCAGATTAGTGTTATTCCAATAACTACCGCAATTGCAAAAAGTGAGACGATTGTGACTTCGTTTATCAGACTCATCGTCTCTTTTCCTTCCTTATGGTCTTAACATAAACGGCTAAGCCGACTGCTGCAATACCAACAACTAAAAGTAAGGATACTGTGAGAACTGAATGCGCGTTATAAAACGGTAAATTTTGGTCCATAAGTTTAGAGGAATAATCTCGACACATTATTGTTGCACTAGATGTTGCTCCTGTGACGGTTACGGTTCCATCGCTGAGTACATCCCAGCCCTCGCCTCGTTGATTAAATCCTTGCGAAGTATTGGTATTAAAGAAATCATCAAGAAGCACCACTATATCTCTAATATGAGGATTTTGACCAAAAACTGGGCTCAATTTAAAATTAAAAGATTGACTGCCAGAACCAGTCACATTATACTGAACCTGCCCCATGCGTTGCCCTGAGAGAAAGGAATTGTTGAAGGCGTTTTGGCTTACTGTTTGATTAGTAACATAAAGGGCGACAATTGTAATATTGCAGTTTTTTGCTCCAATTTCTATTGAATCTATTGGTGCTTGGTCAATTTGTTGTTGCCCTCCAAAAAACCATGCGGTATATGAGTTTATTTGGAGGTTATTAAAAACCCACGTATCATTTTTTATGTGTGCTTCAGAATAGTTACCATTAAATGCGAAATTTATTGTTGCATTCCATTTTGGGATTACAAATACAGTTTCTGGGGTGAAAGAATTCGTGGGTTGACTTATAGAACCAGAGGGACTAAACAGAAAAAAAGCTAATGCAAGAGATATTGTAATTATGTAAAGCATTTTTTTCTGTGTGAACTATAACACCTTCCTAGACATAGGGGTCATTACATATAATGTTTGCTTAGCTGGTTAATTTTAAATAAAATCGAACCTTCATCAGTTAAAATCAACATAGAATCGCCTCTTCATACATGAAAACCGTAGGTATTCGAGAAGCTTCTCGTCCAACCTTTCGGCGGCGCCACTCCAAATTCCACAAACTACTGTTTTTATGAGTCATCTTAACATCTCCCGCTTAACTACATCCTTAAGCTCTGATACTAACAACTTGACTTGATGGTCTTCGGTGACAGTTTGATTTCCGCGAAGCAATGCATCCTTTGATAAGATTTCTTCCGGGTTCTCGCCCCAGGCACGAATGATTTCTCGTAGTTGCTCTATTCGGTTGATTGCAGTTTTAGGTCTGATTGCGATTCCTGCAGAGGTATAGAGATTTCTCAGAGTCTCTATCCCTAGACTCTGGACGTCTTCATAGGTGCTAATGGTGTGACCCATCATGTATTCTTTGATTTCATCATCGATTTTAGCAGCGCTCATCTGAGTTCTGAAGAATTTACGCAGACTATGAGTTCTAACATCATACATCCAGCCTTCCGCGAGTTTCTTTGAAACGCCTACCTGGACAGCTATTGCATGAACTTCTTTTCGAATAGTTTTTCCGCTGACTCCGAGCACTTTTTTGCCGTTTCTGCTGTTTCTGATTAGCGGTGAATCATCAGTCAACGTTTCTGGAAGCGATTTTATTGTGCCTTTCTTTCTGCTCTCGATGTATATTTTCAATAGTTTGCATGCTTCAACGTTTAGGAAAGTGTCGTAGTCATGGTATTTTCCTTTAGTGATAGATGCTTCAACGTGGATGTGTATGGGGAATCTGTTAGCTTCTA